>JAKBAQ010000196.1 GCA_021808985.1 Pseudomonadota bacterium | reverse complement strand
GCCGTCCAGCAGGGTTTCCAGGACCGCGCCCTTGGCCTGGTAGATTGACTCCACATGCCGCAATTTGCCCAGGCCCGCGCTGAGGCGGCGCTGCTCCTCGGCGATGGCGGCGCGCATGGTGAGTTCGGCGTCGGCGATGTCCAGCGGGAGGATGGGGCGCACGGGCGTGCCGATTTCTATGAAGTAGCCGTTGGGGTCGCGGAAATAGATCGATTCCACGATTTCATGCTCGATCTGGTACATGATGGGGACGCCCCGGTCTTCCAGGCGGGCGCGCCAGGCGAGAAGCTCGGCGCGGCTGTCGACCTTCCAGGCGGTGTGGGTGGCGTCACTGTCATACCTTGGGTGGTGGATGAGGTGCGCGGGCTGGGTGGCGCCCAGATAGTAAAAAAAGGCGATGGTGCTGCCGTTGCCGCTGTCAAAAAAGAAATGCAGGAAATCGGGGTGGCCGTCATTGCCCCAGCCGCGCGCGCTGACGCAATGGATGAGGGGCAGGCCCATGATGTCTTGGTAGAATTCCATGGTTTCCCGCAATTTCCAGGTGGGGCGGGCCGTGTGGTGCACCCCGTTTAGCCGCAAGCTCTCTGTCATCGCTCTCTCCCCCCCTGCCCGGCTGATGGCCGGAGCCGCCGATGGCGCCGCCGCGCGCGGCGGGGCCCGTGCCTCGTCTAATTCGTCCAATAATCGACACTTTAGTCATGACTTGTCAAGGTTCATGTGCCGGGAGGGATGGCGGCGGCATTCTCAAACCGGGCAAATATGGCTATGCCTCGGGGTGGACGTGAAGCGGGGGTATGGCGATGCGTGAGACAGCGCGGAGGTTTGACTTTACCCAGGAAATTTCAGGTGATTTTTTGGATGGCCGGGCGGATGGAGGCCGGAGGGTTCGATTTTCAGTCGGCACGCTGGTGACGCGGCGGGATGAATATGAGGCCACGCTGGAGAGTTTTCTGCAAGCGGGGTTCGGCACTGATGATTGCGAGTATTTATATATCAACAATGCCGGCGGGACTCAGGTTTCAGCCTATGAGGGGCTGAACCGCCTGCTCAATGCCGCGCGGGGCGAATTTGTTATTTTATGCCACCAGGATATCAGGCTGTGTTTTGATGACCGGGACGTGCTGGAGCGGAGGCTGGCGGAGCTGGGCGCGATGGATGCACGGTGGGGGCTGGCGGGGAATGCCGGCGTGGTGGCGCTGAATATATTGGCCATGCGGATTTCGGATATTTATGGGGAAAACCAGAGCATCGGCCCGTTTCCACGAAAAGTGATGTCATTGGATGAAAATTTCATCATCGTGCGGCGGCATGCGCGGCTTGGATTTTCCAATGATTTATCCGGGTTTCATTTTTATGGAACGGATATTTGTCTCAATGCGGAGATAATGGGTTTTAACGCTTATGTGATTGATTTTCATTTGCGGCATCTCGGGCTGGGGCGGATGGCTGCGGATTTTCATTTGGCGCAGCGCGCGTTTGAGGAAAAATGGAATCGCGTGCTGCGGCCACGGCTGATGCAGACGACCTGCGCGCAAATGAGCCTGGGACGTTTGTGCGGGCTGGATCGACGGATCATCGCTTATCGGCTAAGAAATGTTTTGAAACGATTTGAAAAGAAGGTTAACCGTGCCGTGAAGGGCCTCCTGCGGTGAGGTTGGCCGGTTGTGACGACGGACTAATGGATACAGGCTATGACCAACCTTGGAGACAAATGGCCCGCGCAAGACCTTGAATGGCTTGGCGAATGCCCAGCCTGCGGTGGTGCTGCCCGCTCCGTGCTCTTCAGCGGTTTGCGCGATCGTGCGTTTCAGGTTGCGCCGGGGGATTGGATGATGTGGCGCTGCCTGGGGTGCGAGGCGGCGTATCTCGACCCACGGCCGAATGAGCATTCCATTGGCCGGGCGTACCAAAATTATTATACGCATGCGCGGCCGGAGAGCGCGATTTCTGGACAGCGCCGGCGGGTGAAGGTGCGCCGGCAGCTGGGTTACTACAATGCGCATTATGGCTATGATTTCTCCGGCGCGTGGCCGCTCGGGAAGCTGATTTTCAAATTTGACCGGGCCAAGGCTTCAAGGGCGGATTATGCCATCAGGCATTTGCCGGCGCCGGCGCGCGAGGGGGCGCTGGTGCTGGATGTGGGCTGCGGCAATGGCAGCTTTTTGATGACGGCGCGCGATTTGGGCTATGCGGCGGTGGGGCTGGAGCCGGATGAGGATGCCGTGAGCCGCGGGCGGGCGGCGGGGCTGGATGTGCGCGCGGGGCTGCTGCCGCATACGGGACTGCCGGAAAATACGTTCGATTATATTTTTCTGAATCATGTATTCGAACATTTGCATCGGCCACGCGAGGCGGCGGCGGAGATTCTCAGGCTGTTGCGGCCGGGCGGGCGGGTTTGGCTCTCGCAGCCGAATTTGCATGCGGCCGGGCTGGCGCTGTTTGGCGAGTTCTGGCGCGGCCTGGAGGCGCCACGGCATTTGTGCCTGTATACTTATGACAGCCTGAGCCGGGTTTTGCGTGAGGCGGGCTTTGTGGACATGAAAATGCTGGCCGCGGAGGGGACGGCGGAATCTTACTTCCGGCAAAGCCTGGCGATGCGGCTGGGGTTGAACCCGCAGCAGGAGGATTCGCCGCCGGGATGGGAAACGGGGGTGAAAAAACAGGCGCGCGCGGCGAATGAGGGCGGCTTTCGCGCGCCGGAGACAGGCGAGAGCTTTGCCCTGACGGCGCGCCGGCCTGGTTAGGCGAGGAGGTGGCGCAGGCGCGCGCTCCAGCTGTGAGCATCCGCGAGGCGGGATTTCATGTTTTCATCAATTGGTGGTGCGGACAGGGCTTTTTGTAATTCGGCTGCTGGCTCGGGGTGCACCATGGGGTAGGTGGCGACGAGGCTGGCGGCTTCGCCAAGCTCGGCGGTGGCGGCGTTGCGGGAGGTGACGACACGGCAGCCGGCGGCGATGCTGGTGATGACACGGTCGTTGAAGCCATGGTCCCAGTTTGGTGAAAAGTCTAGCAGGACTTTGTAATTGGCGAACAGGGCGGCCAGGGATTCGTGACGGACCGGGGTTTTTGAATATGAGATGTTGGGCCGCGCGCCGAGAATGTTTTGCCAGCCGGTGCCGATGATATCAATGCGCGCGGTGCGGACTGAATTGAGGATCAGGATGCGGCGGCGGCGTTTCTCGGACGCATCGAGCGCAGTGAGCAGGCCGATGATGCGGGGGGTATACATTTCCCCTGGTGGGATTTGCATGAAATTGGAGACGGAGATGGCGATGTTGGCGTGCGCCTCGTCATGCATGACATGTTCGGCGAGGCGGGTTTTGCCGCGATCGTCCAGCCCGAAAGGGTCCAGCTCCGCGATGATCTCAGGCAAGGGCCGGGAGGCGTGGATGTTCAGCTCCTGGCCGATATTCGCCAGGACGGCGATTTTTGGTTGTCGCTGAGCGGAAATATCGTTGCGGTTTTGTGATTCGTCCGCCGGGCTGAAAGTGCCGGCGAAGGGGAAGTAGATGCATCTCTCGCCGATCCAGCTTTCAACGAATTGCATGTAGGAACGGTCCGGAAAGAGGCAGCGCAGCCGGGTGGATTGGCGGGCTCTGGCGAAATAGGCGGCGGTTTTGGGGGTGGAGGCGAGGTCGTAGATGATGGGGTCGAGGACCCAGAAATAGATATCGGCTTCGAAATAATCAAAAATCGGCAGGCCGTTGCAATCATGCCGGAGAGGCACGGAGCCCATGAGGAAGACATGGCTGAAAAATTGCCGGTGGAATGTTCCGAGCTGGCGCTTCTGATGTTTGTCGCTGAGGTTCAGAATTGTCACATCGATATGATTCGCCCGCAATCCGCCGGCGAGTGAGCCGGCCAGGGAGAGCACCGTGTTGCTGGAATGCGACCAGGCGAGGATGAGCGCCTTTTGGCCGCTGGCGGCGCTGTATGATTTGCGCTGGCGCCATTTGTAGTAATGGTCGAGAAGGCTGGCCATCAGGTGTGGGCTCCGGTGACGGTTTGGACGCGAAAGCCGGCGGTGCGGGCGGCATGGTTGAACAGGCGCTCCAGCGCATGTTCCAGCGCGCCGTTGCCGCGGCCAGTGTCAGCCGATGCGAAGGCCGAGGTTAATTTGAGGCGCCGCAGGGGTTCCAGGGCTTGCGGCCTGGCCCAGAACATCGTGCCTTCGAAAAAGTCAAACGCGTTGTCGGTGATCGGGCTGCCCATGCGCGCGGCGATGGTTTGCGCCAGGGGGCGGTTTTTGCCCAGAAGGTCTCGCGGCGCGGCGGGGGTGGAGGAGACCAGGAAACGGGCGGGGCCGGTGATGCCGGTTGTGGGGTCGCTCTGGAACAACTGGATGATTTCGCGCAGTTGGGGGTCGGTGGCGATGAGGTCCAGGAAGGCGGCGCGGCGCCAGATGTCGCCAAAGAGCGGCACGCGGCCGTGGCTGAGGGATTTCTTGCCGTGAATTTTGCAGACGAGATCAAACCCGTCGAAGGCGCCGGCTTCAAGGAGGGACAGGAAGGGGCGGATGTCACGGCCGGAATTCTCGACGATGCGGACCACGGCGCCGGGGAAGGCTGTGGTGACGCGGGTGGTGAGGCCGGGGTTTGCGCTCGTGAGGGTGAGGAACAAGGTGAAGGGATGGCGCCAGCGGGCGAGCAGGGTTTCAAGCTCTGGCCAGAGGTCGGGATAGTGAAGATGCAGGGCCACGGCGATGCGCGGGGCGGCGGGGGTGGTGGCGGCGGGCGGGTGCGCGGGTGCTGCGGGCGGCCAGCCGGTGATGAGCTCCGGGTGGGCGAGCATGATGGGCCCGTCGGGCGGCATTTGGAACAGGCGGGCGAAGCGCACATGCTTGCAGTATGTTTTGTAGTGCCGCTTGCCGCCGGCTGGGAAGATTTGCACGCCGTCAAAATCCAGCACGCCTTGGCGCAGGCTTTTGGAATGCAGGCGGAGGCGCGCGAGCAGCGCCCTGCCCCAGCCGGCGGGCGTGAGCACGGCCTCGCCGGGGGGAAATGAGAGGGTTGCGGGGCTGGGCGGCGCGGCGAGGAAAAAGCTGAGGCCCCGGCCCACGGGCAGACGCCATGTGCGCGGCGGCGCGCCGGGGGCTTGCAGCTGAAATGGCAGATAGCCGCGGGACTGGGCGGCCTGGGATGGGTGCAGGAGCTGGAGGGCGGGAAGCTGGTGGGGGTTGGGGGGCATGATGGTGTCTTCCACGCGCCAGGA
>JAKBAQ010000195.1 GCA_021808985.1 Pseudomonadota bacterium | reverse complement strand
GACATGAAGGGCCCGGAGATGATGCAATGAAGGCTGTCGTTACCGTTATGCTGAAGGCCGGCGTGCTGGACCCGCAGGGCAAGGCCATCGGCCATGCGCTGAACAATCTGGGCTTTGCCCAGGTTGGTGAGGTGCGGGCTGGGAAGATCATCGAACTGGAGCTGGCCGAGACCGACCCCGCCGCCGCCCGCGCCGCGGCCGAGGAGATGGCCAAAAAGCTCCTGGCCAATATGGTCATTGAGAGCTTTAAGGTGGAGATCGCCGCTTAAGCGGTTGATTTTTAGGTTTTATATTACCCCGCCCGCTGGGTAGGAGCAAAACGATGCGCGCAGGTATTCTTCTCTTCCCCGGCATCAACCGCGAGCGCGACATGGTGCTCGCGGTGCGCCAGAGCTTTGGCGCCGAGCCCAGGATTGTGTGGCACAAGGAGACTGATCTCTCCGGGCTTGATCTGGTCATCATCCCTGGCGGATTCTCTTTTGGCGATTATCTGCGCTGCGGCGCCATGGCGGCGCAGAGCCCGGTGATGCGCGCGGTGCGCGACCATGCCGCGCGCGGCGGCTATGTGCTGGGCGTGTGCAACGGCTTCCAGATCCTCACCGAGACCGGGCTACTCCCCGGCGCGCTGCTGCGCAATGCGGGTTTGCGCTTTCTCTCCATGGACACCATGCTGCAAGTGGAGCGTAACGACACGGCCTTTACCGCCAGATACGGCAAGGGTGAGGTTTTTCGCGCCCCCATGGCGCATGGCGATGGCAACTACACCGCTGACGAGACGACGCTGGACCGGCTGGAGGGCGAAGGGCTGGTGGCCTTTCGCTACCATGACGAAAACCGCAACGGCTCGGCGCGCGCCATCGCCGGGGTGTATTCGCCCAATTTGCGCGTGCTGGGCCTGATGCCGCATCCCGAAGACCTGGTGGACCCGCTGATGGGCGGCACCGATGGCAAACCCCTTTTTGACTCACTGGCGGCCGCATGAAACCCGTTGACGAAAAACTCGCCAAATCCTTTGGCCTCAATGCCGAGGAATACGCCAAGGTTCTGGAGATCATGGGCCGGGTGCCGAGCTTCACGGAGCTTGGCATTTTCTCGGTCATGTGGTCGGAGCATTGCTCCTACAAATCAAGCCGGGTGTGGCTGAAGGAGCTGCCGACCAAGGCGCCATGGGTGATCCACGGGCCGGGCGAGAATGCCGGCGTGATCGATATCGGCGAGGGTATGGCCGCGATCTTCAAGATGGAGTCGCATAACCATCCGAGCTTCATCGAGCCCTATCAGGGGGCGGCGACGGGGGTGGGCGGGATTCTGCGCGATGTGTTCACCATGGGCGCGCGGCCGATCGCCAATCTCAACGCGCTGCGCTTTGGTGACCCGAAGCTGCCCGTGACCAAGCGGGTTGTTGACGGGGTGGTGCGCGGCATTGGCGGGTATGGCAATTGCGTGGGCGTGCCGACGGTGGGCGGCGAGGTGAATTTCCACCCCGCTTATAACGGCAACCCGCTGGTCAACGCGATGACGGTGGGCATTGCCGCGCAGGACAAGATTTTCCTCTCCGCGGCGGCGGGCATCGGCAATCCGGTGGTGTATGTCGGCTCCAAAACCGGGCGCGATGGCATCCACGGCGCCACCATGGCGAGCACCGAGTTTGACGCCTCATCGGAAGAGAAGCGCCCGACCGTGCAGGTGGGCGATCCGTTCACGGAAAAACTGCTCATCGAGGCCTGCCTGGAACTGATGCAGACGGACGCGATCGTCGCCATCCAGGACATGGGGGCGGCGGGGCTCACCTCCTCCTCGGTGGAGATGGCGGGCAAGGGCGGGGTCGGCATTGAGCTTAACCTGGACGACGTGCCGCAACGCGAGACCGGCATGAGCGCCTATGAGATGATGCTCTCCGAGAGCCAGGAGCGCATGCTGCTGGTGCTCAAGCCCGAACGCGCCGAGATGGCGCGCGGCATTATCGAGAAATGGGACCTGGACTACGCGATCATCGGCCATATCACCGATACCGGGCGGATTGTGGTGATGCATAAGGGCGTGGTTGAGGCGGATATTCCGCTTGCCCCGCTCTCGGACGCGGCACCGCTCTACCGCCGCCCCTGGGTGGAGACGCCCAAGCCGGCGCCGCTTGGTCCGGTCTCCTCGGATATGAGCCTGGAGGCCGCGCTGCTGAAGCTGCTCGCCTGCCCGGATCTGTGCTCGCGGCGCTGGATTTTTGACCAGTACGATTCCACCGTCGGCGGCCAGACGGTAAAGCGGCCCGCCGAGTCGGACGCCGCCATCGTGCGGCTGGAGGGCACCAGCCGGGCGCTTGCCATCACCACCGACTGCACGCCGCGCTACTGCGTGGCCGACCCCGAGCAGGGCGGCGCGCAGGCCGTGGCCGAGGCGTGGCGCAATATCACCGCCACCGGCGCCAAGCCGCTGGCGGTGACGGACAACATGAATTTCGGCAATCCGGAGAAGCCGGAGATCATGGGCCAGTTCGCCGGCGCCATCAAAGGCATGGCGGCGGCCTGCACGGCGCTGGATTTCCCGGTCGTCTCGGGCAATGTCTCGCTCTATAACGAGACCGAGGGCAAGGGCATTCTGCCGACGCCGGCGATCGGCGCGGTTGGCGTGCTGGAAGATGCCGCGCTGGCGCGTGGCATCGCGCTCGCGCAGGGGCAGGATCTGGTGCTCGTGGGCGCGACCTATGGCGAGCTTGGCTGCTCGCTCTATCTGCGCGAGGTGTGCGGGCTGGAGGCCGGCGCGCCGCCGCTCATCGACCTCGCGGCCGAGCGGGCGAACGGCGATTTCGTGCGTGAGCAGATCGAGGCCGGCAATGTTGCCGCCTGCCATGATCTCGCCGATGGGGGCCTGCTGATCGCGGTGGCGGAGATGGCGCTGGCCGGGAATACCGGCGCGGACCTGACCCAGGCCGACACCAGCCCGGCCTTCTGCTTCGGCGAGGACCAGGCCCGCTACATCCTGGCCGTGGACGAGGCGGAGCCGCTGCTCGCCGCCGCTTTCGCCGCGGGCATTCCGGCGCAAAAAATTGGCCATACGACCATCGACGAATGTTTGACTCTGCCCGGCGGCGTCGCCATATCGTTGTCAATACTGCGCGAGGCCAACGAGGGGTTCTTCCCCGCTTGGTTCGCCTGAGGGATACAAAACATGGCCATGCCTGCTAGTGAAATCGAAGCCCTGATCAGATCCGCGTTTCCGGACGCCGTCATCACGATCGAGGATCTGGCCGGCGATAACGATCATTTCGCCGCCACTGTCGTCTCCGAGGCGTTCCGCGGCATCTCGCGCGTGCGCCAGCACCAGATGGTATATGCCGCCCTGCAGGGCAACATGGGTGGCGCGCTCCACGCCTTGGCCCTGCAAACCGCTGCCCCCGATTAAGGAAATCCACACCCCATGACCGACCCCGTTTTCGCTGAAATCCAGGCGTTTATCGACTCATCGCCCGTCGCGCTCTTCATGAAGGGCACGCCGATGTTCCCGCAATGCGGATTCTCCGCCCGCGTCGTGCAGATCCTCAAACATGCGGGGGTGGCGTTCAAGACCGTCAATGTTCTGGAAAATCCGGAAATCCGCGACGGGATCAAGAGCTTCAGCAACTGGCCGACGATTCCCCAGCTTTATGTCCGGGGCGAGTTCATCGGCGGCTGCGATATCGTGACCGAGATGTACCAAAGCGGCGAGCTGGAAGCCTTGTTGGATGAAAAAGGCATCGCGCAAGACAGCGCCGCCTGAGGCGCTCACCACGGATACCACCCTGGCGCGCCAGCCGGGGGCCATGAGGGTTGCGTTTGTCACCGATGAGCTGCCAAGGCCGGGCACGGCCGGGCATCTGGCGTTGAATTTCGCGATCGTCGAATGGCTGCAGGGCCTGGGGCATGAGGTTGAGATTGTGCTGGTGGGGCACCGCCTGCCCCGGCCGGTGGAGCGCTATGCGCTGGCGCCCGTGGCGGGGCCGCATGTGCGCGGTTTTGGCGGCTATGTGGTGGCGGCTTCAGCCCATGCCGTGGCGCGCAGCCTGGCGCGGGCGGCGCTGCGGATTTTGCCCGCCGCGCTGGCCGGCAGGCTGCGCGCGGCGCGGCATGGCGCCGATGCGGTGCTCGGCAATTTCACCACCGCCGCCGACGCCGCCTGGTGCGCCCGCCACGCCGCCCGCCACCGGCCGGATGTTCTGCTGATCGACACCATCTTCCGCGCCCCGGTGCTGGCCGCCCCGGCCATGGAGGGGTTCAACAGCGTGCTGGTCACGCATGATCTGTTCCACCGCCGCCACCGGGCCCTGCGCAGCGCCGGCTACCGCGTGCAGCCCGCGCAGCTGAGCCGCGAGGAGGAAGCGGCACTGGCCGCCAGGGCGCGGCATATCGCCGCCATTCAGCCCGATGAGGCGAAAATACTGGCCGAGATGTGCCCGGCGCGGGATGTGTTTCTGCTCCCCATGCCGGCCACCCCCGCGCCGCCGCCGCCCGACGCCGAAAGGCTGCCCCGGCGGCTGGTGTTCATCGGCAGCGCCTCGCTGCCCAATCTCGACGGGCTGCGCTGGTTCTTCACCGAGGTATGGCCGCGCCTGCGGGGCCAGGGGATCAGCCTGGATTTGCTGGGCGATTGCGGGCCGGCGCTGCGCAACCTGCCGGAGGATGTGGCGCGGCTGGGCCGGGTGGAGGAGATGGCGCCGCTGCTGCACCGCGCCAGCCTCGCCATCGCGCCGCTGCGGGTGGGCTCGGGCCTGAAGGTGAAGCTGCTGGACTATGCCCGCCACGGGCTGTTCACCATCGCCACCCCGGCCAGCCTGGACGGCTTCGCGCCCGATGGCGCCAGCCCCTTCATCGAGGCCAAGACGGCGGAGCATTTCGCCCGGGCCATCATGCGCCAGCTTGCGGCGCCGCCAGCACCCGGCGCGGCGGTTGCCTATGTCAGCCGGCATTATGGCACGGAACCGAGCTTCGCCGGGCTGGCGCGGGCGTTGCGGCCGCAGAGAGGGCATGTGGACCTGCCGACGGCCTGAGCGCGGAGGCGGGTGCGCGTGTCCTGCCCGTGCTCTTTTCCGCGTTGTCGGGTTTTCCTTAGAAACTTTGCCTAAATTTATAAAAATAGCATTTTCCGCGCATTAACTTTCTGCGGTCAATTTCCCGGCATGACCCGCGATGAATCTCATGCCGCATCCCACAAAAACCGCCTTTGAGGCGATTCCGGCGAAGGCGGAGGCGCCGCTCGCCCAG
>JAKBAQ010000194.1 GCA_021808985.1 Pseudomonadota bacterium | reverse complement strand
GTCCGGGCGCTTGCATCGCTCATAATACGCGCCATAGCCCGCCGCATAATTGGCCAACGCGCCTGGCAGGGCAGGCAGAATATCAGCCACCTCCTGTGTTGCGGGATCAAAATCCAGCACCAGCGGCGTGATTTTGGTGCGCAGAAAATGGTCGGGGCAGGATGTGCCCAGCGCCGCCAGCCGGCGCAGCTCGGCGCTGTTTACAAACTCCAGCACGGCGGGCGAATCATCGAAATGACCGATTTTGCGCGAACCTGACCGGCTGATGAGGCCACGGATTGCGGGCATCAGCCCTGCCGCGACCGCGCCGCGCCGCGCCGCGGGAGCCGCCGCGACGGCCTCCCCGCCGAAGGCCGGCTTGCCCTCGCTTTTGGCGGCAAGGTAGGTGCTGGCGCGGTTGATGACATCGAGCGTCGTCTCGTAGCATTCTTTCTGGGTATTGCCCCAGGTGAAGAGCCCGTGCGCCTCCAGGACAACGCCGCGCGCCTCCGGATTTTCACGCGCAAAGCGCTGCAATTCGAGCGCAAGCTCAAAGCCGGGACGCCGCCAGGGCAGCCAGCCGAGACTCTCGCCAAAAATCTCCCGCGTTAGCGCGCGGCTGTCAGCCGATGCCGCGATGGCGATGATCGCATCCGGATGCACATGGTCCACATGCGGGCGATCAACCAACCCGTGCAATGGTGTATCAATGCTTGCCGCGCGCGGATTCAGGTTGAACGTGCAATGGGGATATAGCGCCACCACCTCATCCTCATGCGCGGCCCCTTTGTAGAGACCCTGCAGGGCGAGCAGCCTGTCCATATAAAGGGTCGCGAATCCATCCAGCTTGATGCTGCCGATATCTCCACCGGAGCCTTTGACCCACAAGACGGATTTTTTTTCGCCGGTCAGCGGATCGGGCATTTCAATCTTGGAGGAGGTGTTGCCGCCGCCAAAATTTGTAATCCGCTTGTCCCCGCCGAGCAGGTTCGAGCGATATACGAGCAATTGTTCCGCGCTGAGCGTCGCGGCGAGCGCATCGTCCCAGCGGCTTACCAAAAGCGGCTGATGTTCCGTCTTATTCATTGCAAACGTTCCTCTGCTTTTATTCTGGCTGCTATTCTGGCTGCAAATGGCAAAAGCCTGACATGCGGCATAGCGTACGAAACGATCAAAGGCAATCTTTTTTGCTCATGTTCAATCATAAACCTGCATGTTTTTCTTGACGGCCGATTGAATTTGATGTTTGCTTGCTGAAAATACGAGGAAACATAGACGTGCTGGAACGTGAACGGCAACGAATCATCTTAAGTCTGGTGGAAGACCGCTCTGTCATCTCGGTGATGGAAATGGTTGACCTGCTGGGCGCCTCCGAGGCGACGATCCGGCGCGATATCAGCGCCATGAGCGAGCGGGGCGAGATCCGCCGTGTTCGCGGGGGAGCCGAAGCGCTTGTTCCCCGCCATCAGGTTCATCTCGGCACCAGCCACTTCGAAACGGAGGAGCTTGTCTGCTTTGAGGAGAAGCGCGCCATTGCCCGCGCCGCGGCGGCACTCGTCAAGGATGGTGACAGCATCATTATCAATGGCGGCACCACGACTTTCCGGATGGTGGAATTCCTGAAAGAGCGCAATCTGGATATTCTCACCAACTCTTTTCCGATTGCGGCGATGATGTCCCAGACCAGCCGCCACCGCGTTACCATTCCTGGCGGCACCATCTATCCCCAGCAGGGCATTGTCCTCAGCCCTTTCCCCAGTGATATGACCCGGCATTTCTGGGGGCGCATCCTGTTTACCGGCTGCCATGGGCTGAACAGCGCCGGCCTGATGGAAACTGATCCGTTGATTGCCCAGGCCGAAATGCGGCTTTTAGAATCGGCTGAGCAGATCGTGATTCTTGCCGACAGCCGAAAGTTGAAGCGAAACTCCGCCATGGTCGTGGCGCCGCTGTCTCGGATTGCGCGCGTTATAACCGACACGGGCGTCAGCCAGGAAGCGCTCGCGATGCTGCACGCCGCTGGCATTGCCACGGTGGTCGTGGAGCCCGACCCGGTGGAGTTGGAGTCCACGAACCGCCCGCAGATACGGGCGGTTTAGACCGCCGCCTAACGTCCTGAGACAAGATTCCACAAAAACAATCTAAAAATCAACCAAAGAGAGGAATACAAATGGAACGTCGCCATCTTCTGCAAGTAACCGCGGCCGCTTTGGGCGCCACTGTACTGCCCGCATTCGCCAAACCCGCGCGCGCAGCCGGAAAAATCCGTATCGGTCTGGTCGCAAAATCGCTTGGAAATGGCTTCTTCCTTGCGGTTGACAAGGGGGCGCTTGAAGCCGCGGCCGCGATTGGCAATGTCGAGGTGATCTTCACCGGCCCGACCGAGCCCACGGCCGACGGCCAGATCGCGGTGATCCAATCGCTGATCGCGCAACATGTTGATGCCATCGCGGTCTCCGCCAACGATCCTGACGCGCTCGTGCCAATTTGCAAACGTGCGATGTCGCGCGGCATCAAGGTCATGTCCTATGATTCCGCCATCAGCCCGGGCGGGCGCATCGTGCATCTGGCGGATTCTTCAAACGCGCTGATCGGCCAGACCCTCGATGAGCTTGCCGCCGCCGCCGCTCCCGGCGGCGTTGGAAAATTCGCCATCGTCTCGGCCACCCCCACCTCGACGAACCAAAACGCATGGATCGCCGCGATGAAGCAGGATCTGCCGAAATATCCCGGCCTTGATCTCGTTTCGGTGGTTTATGGCAACGATCTTGCCGATGATTCCTACCGTCAGGCGATGGGCCTGCTGCAAAAATACCCTGATCTCAAAGTGATCGTCTCTCCCAGCTCCGTTGGCATTGTTGCATGTGCCAAGGCGGTTGAAGACGCCAAGCTGGTCGGCAAGGTTTTCGTCACCGGGCTTGGCCTGCCCTCCGAATGCGCGGGCCATGTCGCTGCCGGATCGATCAAGAGCTTTGCAATCTGGAACCCGATCGATCTTGGCTATTCTGTTGTCGAGATTGCGGTCGATCTGGTGAAAGGGGCTGCGGGCCCTGGCCAAAGCTTGCCGGCCGGGCGGATGGGGAGCATCAGCTTCGGCGCCGACGGGGTTGGTGTCATGGCCAAGCCGTTCGTCTACGATGCTTCGAACGTGCAGAAATTCGTGAAAATTTTCTGACCGGATCTTCAACATGACCGAACCTGCGTTCAGTTTGAGTGGAATCACCAAATCCTTTGGCGGTGTGCGGGCGCTTGTCCGTGGCGAGCTTGAACTGTTCGCGGGCGAGGTCACGGCTCTCGTCGGCGAGAACGGCGCTGGCAAATCGACCCTGGTGAAAATCATGACCGGAGTCTATCAGGCCGATTCAGGCGCGATCCGCCTGAACGGCCAGCCCGTCCACATCGGCTCCGCCGCCGCCGCCAACCGTCTCGGCATCAGCGCGATTCATCAGGAGCCGGTGGTGTTCGACGATCTCTCCGTCGCCGAGAATATTTTCATCACCGCGCGGCCGCGCCGCCACGGGATGGTGGATTGGGCGCAGATGTATAGCCGCGCAGCCGGAATTCTGGCCGAGCTTGATCCTGGGATCGACCCCAAAATGCTGGCGCGCGAGCTTGGTGTGGCGCAGAAACATCTCATCCAGATTGCGCGCGCACTCTCCAACGAGGCGCGGATCGTGATCATGGACGAGCCGACCGCGGCCCTCTCTCACCGCGAGGTGGAGGAGCTTTTCCAGATTGTGCAGCGGCTCAAGCGCGAGGGGCGCGCGATTTTATTCATCACCCATAAATTCGAGGAGATTTTTGCCCTGGCTGAGCGTTATGCGGTCTTCCGCGATGGCGCCGCCGTGGGCAGCGGCCTGGTATGCGAGACCGACCGCTCCAGCCTGATCTCCATGATGGTCGGGCGCACCGTGGACCAGGTCTTTCCCAAGCAGGAGGTGCCGATCGGCGCGCCGTTGTTGCAGGTCGAGGCGCTCTCGCGCGGGGAGGAATTCGCGGATGTCAGCTTCACGCTCAACGGCGGCGAAATTCTCGGCGTCTACGGACTCGTCGGCGCAGGGCGCAGCGAGGTGATGCAGGCGATCTTTGGCCTCCACCGGCCAGACAGCGGGCGCATCGCCCTGCGCGGTGAGACGCTGAACATCCGCTCGCCGGGCGAGGCCATTGCCAAGGGCATCGCCTACCTGCCCGAGGATCGCCAAAGCCAGGGCGGCATCCTGAGCGCATCGATCGGTGAGAACATCGTGCTTCCTTGCCTTTCGGGCATATCTCACCGGGGTTTTGTCAACCGGCGCGATGAGCACGCGCTCGCCACGCGGTTCATAGGCGAGCTGCAGATAAAAACTTCCAGCGCCAGTCAGCTCCTCGAGGAACTTTCAGGCGGCAACCAGCAAAAAGTCATAATCGCCAAATGGCTGGCGACCGAGCCGCAGGTGATGATCATGGACGAGCCGACCAAAGGCATCGACATAGGCGCGAAAACAGCCGTTTACCGGTTGATGGGTGAACTCGTCGCCAAGGGGCTTGGCATTATCATGGTCTCCTCCGAGCTGCCCGAGATCATGGGCATGGCCGACCGCATCCTGGTGATGCGCCGGGGCCGCTTGCGCGCCTGCTTCAGCCGCGCCGATGCCACGCCGGAGCGTATTGTCGCGGCGGCCACCGATGCTTAAATCACTTTTCCTGCGCGCCCCGGCGGTAACGGGGCTCAGCCTGTTGATCATCGCTCTGCTGTTGAGCGTCTCGATCGCGTTTCCGCCATTCCTTGATCCGGTCAACCTGAAATCAGCTTTTGATGATACCGCCTTGCTGATGATGATGGCCGTGGGCGAGATGTTCGTGCTGCTAACGCGCAGTGTGGACCTCTCCGTGGCCGCCAATGCCGCGCTCACGGGCATGGTGGTGGCACTTTTCAACGCCAAGCATCCGGGTGCTGGCATTCTCCCGGTCCTGCTCATTTCGCTGGTCATGGGCAGCGCGCTGGGAGCCTTCAATGGTCTTCTGGTCTGGAAGCTGCGCATCCCCTCCATCGTGGTGACGCTGGGCACGCTCTCGGTATTTCGTGGGCTGGTCTATATCATTTCCGGCGGCGCCTGGGTGAACAGCGGCCAGATGTCGCATGCTTTTCTCAATCTGGTGCGCCTGCCGCTTCTGGGCATCAACCTGCTAAGCTGGGCCGGCGTGTTGGTCGCGATACTGGCGTTCCTGTTTTTGCGCTACAGCCTCACCGGCCGCAATCTCTACGCCGTGGGCAACAACCCCGAAGCCGCCGCCTATGCCGGCATTGACG
>JAKBAQ010000193.1 GCA_021808985.1 Pseudomonadota bacterium | reverse complement strand
CTCTCTCAAATCATTCGAATAATGCCGGCCCATCCCATGCTGACCTCCAATCCAGCAATAAGCTTGAATCAGATTTCCCGCCGCGCCGGAATCCCAAAACGATTCAGATCAAAAGAAAGAGACTCTAAAACGCGTTGAGGATTCTGCCGAAGAAGCCGGGCTTGACGTTGGAATCCTGCGGGGTTGCGCCGGCGGTTACCGGCTGGCCCAGGGCCTCGTTCTCCTGCAGGCGGCGCTGCTCGGCGCTGGCGTCCACCGTCGGCGCGGGAACGGGGCCGTTGCCGGTGAGCTTGGCGACGAAGCCGGGCGGCTTGCTGGCGATCAGCGCGTTCTGGTTCACTTCGGCGCGGATGTCAGGGCTGGGGGCGGGACCGGCGGCATCCAGCAGCGCCTGCTCGCCAGCACTCTGGGTGGTGGGGGGCGAGGTGAGCGCGTTGGCGGTGTCAATCGCGTCAGCGCCTTGCTGCGCCGCGTCCACCTGCTGGGGGCGCGGCTCGCCGGGATTCGGCTGGGGCAGCACGCCCAGTTCCGGCGGCAGGGAGAGCGGCGGCTGCGTGCCGACCTGGAAGGCATCAGGCGGGTTGGCTTCCAGCCCGAACGTCTTCTTCATATTGTCGCTACAGCCCGAAAGGACGATGGCGAGGGTGAGGGCGCAGGCGGCGTGGATTTTGATTCTCATGGCCTCTTCCTATCGCCGCGCGCCGTTTGGGGCAACTGGCGGGCGCTGAAACAAACTCTCCAGCATGAGGGCGGCAACACCGCAGACAATGGCGGCATCGCCGACATTGAAAACATACCAGGACCAGCCGCCGATATGCGCCTGAATGAAATCCACCACCGCGCCATGGCGCAGACGGTCTAGCACGTTGCCGCTGGCCCCGCCGGCGATGGCGCCGACGGCCAGGCAGGTGAGCCAGTTCCGGCTCCGCCAAAGCCAGACCAGCAAACTTGCAATGACGGCGCTGGTGATGCCCACCAGCAGCACCGTGGCGCCCGCGCCCGCGAGCATGCCAAAGGTGATGCCGTGATTCCAGACCAGCACGAAGTTGAGCACGGGCAGCAGCACCAGCACATGGCCATCGCGCAGCCCGGCGCCATGCAGCACCCAGTATTTGCTGCCCTGGTCAGCCGCGAAGACCAGGGCGGCGAGCGCCAGGCCGGCGATGCGTTTGCTCACGCCACGGCCTCGCAGCAGCGCACGCAGAGCGTGGGATGGCCGGCATTGCCGCCGACCTCGGGCAGGATTTTCCAGCAGCGCTCGCATTTGGCGCCGGTGGCGAGCGCGGGAAGCTCCATGCGCGCATCGGCCGCCTGGGCCGGCGAGAGCGTGACCTGGGAGACGATGACGACATCGGCCCATTCCTCGGCGGAGAGGCCGAGGGCGTGGTTTTCCGGGATGCTGAGCGCGATTTGCAGCGATGAGCCGACTTGCTTCTCGCGGCGCATCTGCTCGATCGCGTTGGTGAAACTGGCGCGGACGGCGCGGACCTTATCCTGCCATTTTTCGGCCAGGGCATCGTTGCGCCAGGTATCGGGCACATCGGGGAAGAGGGTTGTGTGGACCGAGCTTTCAGCGCCGAAGCGGCTGACCCAGGCTTCCTCGGCGGTGAAGGGCAAGGCGGGCGCCAGCCAGGCGGTGAGGCAGCGGTGCAGAATATCCAAAAAGCTGCGGCAGGCGCGGCGTTTTTGGGAATCCGCGCGGTCGCAGTATAGTGAGTCCTTGCGGATGTCGAAATAGAAGGCGGAGAGGTCGGTCGCGCAGAAATGATGGATGGCGGGGTAAACGCCGGTCCAGTCATGGTCGCGCAGGGCGGCCTGGATTTTGCCGTTCAGCTCCCACAGGCGGTGCAGCAGGAATGCCTCCAGCTCCGGAAACTCATGCGCGGGGCGTTTTTCGGCCTCGGTGAAACCCTCCAGCGAGCCCAGGATCCAGCGCAGGGAATTGCGCAACCGGCGGTAAAGTTCGGCCTGCTGCTTGAGGATTTCCGGGCCGATGCGCAGATCCTCGGAGGTGTCGGAATTCATCACCCACAGGCGCAGGATGTCCGCGCCGTATTTGTCGTTCACCTCCTGCGGGGCGGTGACGTTGCCGAGCGATTTGGACATTTTGCGCCCCTGCTCGTCGAGCACGAAGCCGTCGGTCACCACCGCCTTGAAGGGGGCGATGCCGCGCGTGCCCACCGATTCCAGCAGCGAGGCCTGGAACCAGCCGCGATGCTGGTCGGAGCCTTCGAGGTAAATATCCGCCGGGGTGGGCAGGCCGCGCGCTTCCAGCACGAAGGCATGGGTGGAGCCGGATTCGAACCAGACATCGACGACATCGAACACCTGCTCGTAATCCTCGGCCTTGTACTTATCGCCCAGGAAATCCTGCGCCGGGCGGGCATACCAGGCATCGGCGCTCTCGGCCGCGAAGATTTCCACGATGCGGGCCATGACCTCGGCGTCGCGCAATGGTTCGTGCGTGATTTTGTCAACAAAAATCGCGATCGGCACGCCCCAGGCGCGCTGGCGGGAGATGCACCAGTCGGGCCGGGATTCCACCATGGAGCGGATGCGGTTGCGGCCGATCCCGGGCACGAATTTCGTCGCGTCGATGGCGGCGAGCGCGTTCGCGCGGATTTTCTCCTCGCCATCCATGCGGATGAACCAGTTGGGCGTGGCGCGGTAGATGAGCGGGGCTTTCGAGCGCCAGCTATGCGGGTAAGAGTGCATGAACTCGGCCCGGTGCAGCAGCGCGCCCGCCGCCAGCAGGGCGTTGCAGACGGGATCCGCCGCTTTGTAAACGTGCAGGCCCGCGAACAGTGGCACGGCGGGGTAGTAGGTGCCGTCGCCCGCCACCGTATCCGGCACGGCGATGTTATGCGCGCGGCAGAGCAGGAAATCATCCTCGCCATGGCCGGGCGCCATGTGGACGATGCCGGTGCCCGCCTCCATGGTGACGAACTCGCCCAGCAGGAGCGGCACGGTGAAATCATACCCCGCATCGGCGCTGTGCAGCGGGTGCCGGAAGAGCTGGCCTTCAAGCTCGCGCCCCTGGAATTTCCGCAGCACGCTATGCGCGGTAATGCCGGTTTTTGCCGCGAAATCCCCCAGCAGCCCCTCGGAGACGATCAGCTTTTCGCCCGCCACGGCGGCGCTGCCCTCGGCGATGGCCTCCACGCGCAGCAGCACATATTCAAGCTCATGCCCCACGGCGAGGCCGCGATTGCCGGGAATGGTCCAGGGCGTCGTGGTCCAGATGACGATGGCGCTGCCGAGCAGATCAGCCATCTCAGCCTGGGTGCCGCGCGCGATGGTATCAGCGATGGGGAAGCGGACGTAGATCGCCGTGTCCTTCTTGTCGTAATATTCCACCTCGGCCTCGGCCAGGGCGGTTTTTTCCACCGGGCTCCACATCACCGGGCGCAGGCCGCGATAGAGCGCGCCGTTGAGCAGGAATTTGCCGATCTCGCCGGCGATGCACGCCTCGGAGGCAAAATCCATGGTGGCGTAGCGGTTCGCCCAATCGCCGGCGACGCCCAGGCGCTTGAATTCGGCGGCCTGCACATCCAGCCAGTGCTGCGCGTATTCGCGGCATTCGCGGCGGAATTCCAGCACCGGCACCTGGTCCTTATCCAGCTTTTTGGCGCGGTATTTTTCCTCGACCTTCCATTCGATCGGCAGGCCGTGGCAGTCCCATCCGGGGATGTAGTTCGCATCCCGCCCGGACATCTGCTGCGCGCGGTTGATGACGTCTTTATGAATTTTGTTCAGCGCGTGGCCGATATGCAGGTTGCCGTTGGCGTAGGGCGGGCCGTCATGCAGGATGAAGGGCGTGCGCCCCTGCCCGGCGGCGCGCAGTTTCTCCCACAGGCGCATCTCCTCCCAGCGGCGCAGCATCTCCGGCTCGCGGGTCGGCAGATCGCCGCGCATCGGGAATTCCGTGCGGGGCAGGAAGACGGTGGATTTGTAGTCGGGCTTGGCGTCGGGCATGGTGGCTTCGGTCATGGGCTAAAGGGGTTTGGCCGGATTTTGGTCGCTGTCAAGCATCGAGCGGGCTTGCAGCGCGTCCTGGGCGATTTGCGCCTTCAGTACCTCGAAGCTGGGGAATTTCTGCTCCTCGCGCAGAAAGTGATGCAGCGCCACGCTCAGCTCCTGGCCGTAAAGGTCGGCCGTGAAATCCAGCAGATGCACCTCCAGCCGCGATTCCAGGCCGCCCACGGTGGGGCGCTGGCCGATATTGGCGACGCCGTTGACCTCAGCGCCCCCCGGCAGCCGCACGGTGACGGCGTATACGCCGCGCGCGGGCTCCAGATGGCGGCCAAGGGGGATGTTGGCGGTGGGAAAGCCGATGGTGCGGCCCCGCGCGTCGCCATGGCAGACCTCGCCGCGAATCGTGTAGGGGCGGCCGAGCAGCAGGGCGGCGCGCTCGGGGTAGCCATCTTGCAGCAGGCGGCGGATGCGGCTGGAGGAGATGAGGCCTTGCGTGTCGCTGACCGGCGGCACGATGCTGAGGCCCATGCCGAACGCCTCCGCCTGGCGGGCCAGCAGGGTGACATCGCCGCCGCGCCGGTGGCCGAAGGCGAAATCGCCGCCGCAGGCCAGATGCAGGGCGCCGGTGCCTTCATGCAGCACCTCCTGGCAGAATTGCTGGGCGGTGAGGTGGGAGAATTCGGTGTCAAAAGGCAGTTCGTAGAGCAGCTCCACGCCCAGCGCGGCCAGGGTGGCGGCGCGCTCGCTCGCCAGGGTGAGGCGGAATGGCGGGTCCTGCGGGCGGAAAAATTCGCGCGGATGCGGCTCGAAGGTTAGCACCGCCAGGGGCGCGCCGGGGCGGGCCGCGTGGGCGGCGCGCAGCACCGCGACATGGCCGAGATGCACGCCATCAAAATTGCCCAGGGCCACGCAGGCCCCCTTTGCGGTGGCGGGCAGGCCCCGCCAGTCTTTGAAGATCTTCATGGCCCTGCAAAAGCCCCAACGCTTGGCCAATGGTCAAGGGTGGGGCAGTATGGAGATATTACAATATATAGCCCAGACGGAGTTTTACCATGCGGTTCATCGGCAGAGTTGTGGGCATGGCCGTGCTGGTCGGGGTGGCGGTGTGGCTCGGGCTGTGGTGGTGGGCGGAGAGCCAGATGCGGGACGGCTTCGCCAAATGGACCGCGCAGCTGCATGAGCAGAACGGCATAACGGTGAGCTATGCGCGCATGAGCCGGGGCTTCTCTCCGCTGGCGGCGAGCGTGACGCTGAGCAATATGCGGGTTGTGATACAGCCGGACCCCAACCAGCCGCCTGTTTCA
>JAKBAQ010000192.1 GCA_021808985.1 Pseudomonadota bacterium | reverse complement strand
CCGGCGGCGGGCTGGCGGCGGCCGGGCGCTCGGCCGGCGGCTTGTTCAGCGAGAGCGTGGGCGCCGGCGCGGGCGCTGCCGGCGCGGCTGGCGCGCCCGGCGCCCCCAGGCCGCGCTTCTTGCGCACCTCAACCTGCACCACCTTCGACCGGCCATGCGAAAAGCTCTGCCGCACCGATCCGGCATCAACCGTATGCCCCGCATCCCCGCGCGCGGCCGGGCGCAGCGAGAGCCTGCCTTTGGTTTCAGTCTGGTCGTTGCCGTCAGTCATGCGTAATCCGGTCCATTCAACAATCGTGGCTGGGTACGACCCCAGCCTGATTGGGCACTACTGCCCGCTTAAAACGCCGCCCGCAACACCTGCGAGCCGGCCCGCCTCAATTTCAATCATTTTCGCCAGACGGCCGGGGGCAATAACCACATGCACCGCCTGCTCTCTCCCGAAAACTTTACCCAGCCGGGCGGCGGAAAACACCGTCACCACCGGCACCTCACGCCCGCCCACAAACCGCGCCCGCTCCTCGGCACTGCCATCCACCGCCTGCAGCACCAGCCCGGCCCGCCCCGTGGTCAGCCACTCCCTGGCCTTCTCAAAACCCGCGATCGCCGCCCCACCGCGCCGCGCCAGCCCCACCAGATCGAAAATCCGCTGTATCAACGCCGTTTCCACCTGGGAGGCCAAATCCGGCGCCACAACCAGCTGCTGCTTCGCCGCACGGGCAAACACGCCACGTTTCAGCGCCGTCTCTATCACATCCCTGGACGCACTCAACCACAATCCGCGCCCAGGCAGGGTTGCGCCGGCATCGAACACGAGCTGCCGCTGCGGCCCCACCACGAAGCGCAGCATGGCCTCCCGCGCGAAACTCTCGCGTTTGACCAGGCAGCGCCGCAGCGGCCCGCGCTCCGGCGCCTCGTCTTCGCCCTCGGCGATGTCCGGTTCAGGCTGCGTCGCCGTCTTCCTCAAACCAGTGCGCGCGCGCGGCCATGATAATCTCGTTGGCCGCCTCCTCGCTCAGCGCCTCCGCGCCGACGATCTCCACCAGCTCATCCCCGGCCAGGTCGGCCAGATCATCCAGCGTCTTCACGCCCTTCTCACCCAGGGCGATCAGGTCCTTCGCGCTCAACGCCTCGATCGCGGCAACCTCATCGCTCACGCCCAGCGCCACGCGCTTCTCCTCCATCTCGCCCGCCTGCTTGGCCAGCGAGGCTTCGGCCCGGCGCTGCAATTCGGCGGCCACGTTCTCATCAAACCCCTCGATCGAGGCGATCTCATCCAACGGCGTCATGCTCAAATCCTCTATCGTCTCGAATCCCTCGGCCACCAGCAGGCCCGCGATCACGTCATCCACATCCAGCGCCTCCACGAACAGCCCTGTCTTGCGGCGGAACTCCTCCTGCCGGCGTTCCGATTCCTCGGCCTCGGTCAGAATATCGATATCCCAGCGCGTCAGCTGCGAGGCCAGGCGCACATTCTGCCCGCGCCGGCCAATGGCGAGCGAGAGCTGGCTGTCAGGCACCACAACCTCGACGCGCCCGGCCTCCTCATCCATCACCACCTTGGAAACCTCCGCCGGCGCCAGCGCGTTCACCACAAAGGTCGCGACATTGGGCGACCACGGGATGATATCGATCTTCTCGCCCTGCAACTCGGCCACCACCGCCTGCACGCGCGAGCCGCGCATACCCACGCACGCCCCCACCGGGTCGATCGACTGATCCCGCGAAATCACCGCCATCTTCGCGCGCGAGCCCGGATCGCGCGAAACCGCCTTGATCTCGATGATCCCGTCATAAATCTCCGGCACTTCCTGCGCGAACAGCTTGGCCAGAAAGCCCGGATGCGTGCGCGAGAGAAAAATCTGCGGCCCGCGCTGCTCCTCGCGCACGTCATAGATAAACGCGCGCACCCGGTCGCCATTGCGCAGGTTCTCGCGCGGAATGGTCTCATCGCGGCGCAGCAGCGCCTCGGCGCGGCCCAGATCCACCATCAGGTTGCCATACTCCGTGCGCTTGACCACGCCATTGATGATCTCGCCCACCCGGTCCTTGAACTCGTTATACTGCTTGGAGCGCTCATACTCGCGCACCCGCTGCACGATCACCTGCTTGGCGGTCTGCGCCGCGATGCGGCCAAAATCGATCGGCGGCAACGGATCCACGATGAAATCGCCAACCTCCTTCTCCGGCGCGAACTTCTTCGAGATGGCGACGGGAATCTGCGTCTCCTCGTTCTCCACCGTCTCGACGATCTCGGTCCAGCGCGAGAGCCTCACATCCCCGCTCTTGCGGTCGATGGTGGCGCGGATGTCCTTCTCATGGCCATATTTCGCGCGCCCGGCCTTCTGAATCGCCTGCTCCATCGCCTCCAGCACGTCATCGCGCTCAATCTGCTTCTCCCGCGCGACGGCATCGGCCACAAGCAGCAATTCCGGGCGGTTAACTGCGGTATCCATCGTCAGTCTCCAATTATGTATGTTTTACGTGTCATATCCTGCATCACTGCAACGGCGCCTCGGGCGCCGCGAACGCGATCAACGCATCGGTGAGAACCAGCTTGGCCTTTTTCACATCGGCGCGCCGCAGGCTCACCACCTCGCCGCTCTCCACCTTCAGCTGCACGCTCTCCTCATCGGCCCCCACCAGCACGCCACCATAGCGCTTGCGGTTGCCCGGGCCCGGAAAATTCAGCTCCACCTTCGCCTCGAACCCGGCATAGCGGATAAAATCCTTGGTCCGGGTCAGCGGCCGGTCAATCCCGGCGGAGGACACCTCAAGCGTCCAGGCGGAGGAAATCGGGTCCTCCACGTCCAGCACGGCGGAGAGCAGATGGCTCACATTGGTGCAGTCATCGAGGGTGAAGGCGGCATTATCCGCCCGGTCGGCCATGATCTGCACGGTCGGCGACTCAGTGCCCATGATCTGCACGCGCACCAGCTCATACCCCTGCGCCTCCAGCGGCTCCACGATCAGTTCGGCAATGCGGCCCTCAAGGCCTGTATGGTGCGGTCGGTTAGCGTTCATCGCAAGAAAAAATCCAATAAAAAAGGCGGCCCTTTTAGAGGCCACCCTGCACGGAGACGGGTCTTTGTTGAGCCGCTATGTACGCGCTCCGCGCCAAAACGGCAAGGGGTTTTTCCACCCCACCACCTCAGCCGCCGCGCCTCACCCCTGGTCCAGCGCCACCTCGTCGCAATTCACCTGCACCGCCGCCGCCATCTCGCTGGTATAGGCCGTGCCGCTCAGCGGCGCTGGCGCCGGCGCCGGTGCTGGCACCACCAGCCCGGCCAGGCTTTCGGCGAACACGCGCATCACATGCGCCACCCCCGGCCCCAGCACCTCGCGCCTGTCCGGCCCAAAATAGGTGCCGGCATCATGGGCCCGGCTCATGATGATCTCGTAAGCCGGAAAATACATCACCCCCGGCAGCGTGCGCGCCAGCATCTCCGCCGCCACCCGCAGCACCGCCTTGGAATAGGTGGTGGCCGCCAGCACATGCGTCTCCGGCCGGGCCGTGGCCACCAGCGGCACGGGCGAGACGGTCAGCACCAGCTTCGCCCTGGCATTGCGCCGCCGCAGCGCCTCGGCGAAGGCGGTCATGTCGGCCACCACCTCCTCGGCCGTGAAATTGACGAACGCATGCCGCTCAGGGTCGAACGTACCGCCCGCCGTGCCGGGGCAGAGGGTGAACACCGCCCCATCCACGCGTGAGACCCAGGCCTCCGTCAGCCCCAGGGTGAAGACGAACACATCCAGCCGCTCGAACGCCTCACGCACGGCGGCAAAATGCCGCGCCCGGTCCAGCTCATATTCCCGCCGCGAGAGAAACCCGCCAGGCTGGATCTGCGGCCGGAACGGGTCAACCCAGCCGCCGCCGGCCAGCGCCCAGCCATCCTCCGCCGGCTGAAACGCGCCATAAGCCCGCCGGATCAGCTGCAACAGCTGCCGCGCGGTGTAGATATTGCCGTAGCGCGCCGAAAACACACCATAATTGAACCGCCGCGCCAGCCCGGCATCAACCAGCGGATGCGCCGCCTCGGTAACCAGATAATTAAACCGTATGGCCTCCAGCATCGGCCCGATATGCTGGGCGAAGCAGCTCCCCGCCGTCACCACCGCATCGCCTGGCGCGATGTGAAAAGGCGCCACCCCGGCCGGATTCACCGCCTCGGGCGGCAGCGCCGCCACCGCGCGGCGCCAGAAGGCGGCATCGGGCTGGAACTCATAAGGATGGCTCATGCCAGAATCTGCGCCAGCACGTGCCGACCGTAAAGCGTGTTGGCATGGGTGGCATCGCGCCAGGCCTCGGGCGGCAGCATGCCGTGCTCATCCTGCATCTCACGCGGCGCCGGCAGAAAGGTAATGCCAAGCCGCTCGCACGCCTCGCGATACAGGCCCGAATGCAGCCGCCACATCTTATAGCGCAGCAAGCTCGGCGCCGCCCCGCGCGCGGCCAGCAGGGGGCCGAACGTATCAGGGTTGATCGCGATAAAAGCCGCCGAGGGAATGGGCGGCGGTGATTCCACATGCAGCATCGGCCCGTGCACCGTGGCCCGGAACGCCGCCAGCGTGTCCAGATGCCCCGTCACCCGGCGCAGCAGCTCCGCCCGCAGCATCCCGGCGGGCACAATCTCCGCCCCCGGGTCGGTGTACAGCTCCGGCGCCTCGGGCAGCACGAAATCAAACGGCCGCGGATCGTTGACGAGGCACAGCACGCAATGGTCATTGCCGCCAAGCATGGAGACATAAAGCTCCGCCGGCATCGCCTCGATCTGCGCCATGATCGCCGGATGCAGCCGCCCCTCCACCGATTCCGGATGAAAATCGGCATGGGTGACCCCGCAAAACGCCATCTCCGGCCCGGCGCCGGCCTCGATGCGGGCGCGTTGCAGCGCCGTGAGATGGCTGTGACCCAAGACAAAAATGCGGCGCATGGCGCATTTAAACCAATATCCCCCGGCAGGGAAACGCCAAATCCCCCTCCAGCTGGCCTCGCCATAAAAAACGGCGCCCGAAGGCGCCGTTTCCCAAATAACCCCCGCGAAATTAAGCGGAGTAGTACATCTCGAACTCGACCGGGTGCGGCGTGTGCTCGAAGCGGTACACTTCCTTCCACTTGATCTCCATGTAGCTCTCGATCTGCTCCTTGCTGAACACATCGCCCTGCAACAGGAACTCGTGGTCCGCCTCCAGCGCCTGCAGCGCCTCGCGCAGCGAGCCGCAAACCGTCGGAATGCCCTTCAGCTCCTCGGGCGGCAGCTCGTAGAGGTCCTTGTCCATCGGGTCGCCCGGATGGATCTTGTTCTTGATGCCGTCGATCCCCGC
>JAKBAQ010000191.1 GCA_021808985.1 Pseudomonadota bacterium | reverse complement strand
AAAACCCCGCTGCTCGCCGCCGCGGTGGGGAAGAACCTGCATTTGTTCAACGGCAAGGGCGAGAGCCTGCGCACCCTGCCCCACCCCAGCACGGTGACGGGCATAGCGTTTGACGGCAAGGGCAAGCGGGTTGCCGCCTCGCACTATAACGGCGCCTCGCTGTGGTTCAGCGCCTCGACATCGGAGACGCCGCGCAAGCTGGAATGGAAGGGCAGCCATACGGGGATCGTCATGCATCCGCAGGGCGAGGCGGTGGTGACATCAATGCAGGAAAACGCCCTGCATGGCTGGACCCTGCCGGAGGGCAAGCACATGCGCATGGCGGGATATCCGGCGAAATGCGAATCCTTCGGCTTTACGCATTCCGGCCGCTGGCTGGCCACGGGCGGGGCCGATACGGTGGTGCTGTGGCCGTTTTTTGGCGGCGGGCCGATGGGCAAGGCGCCGCTGGAGCTTGGCATGGGCGACGGTATTGTGAAGCGCATCGCCTGCCATCCGCAGAGCGAGGTGCTGGCCGCCGGGTTTGATAGCGGGCTGCTGCTGCTCATCGATATCGCGCAGGAAGAAATATTGCCCGTGTGCGGGCCGGGGCGCGGGGCGGTTAGCGCGCTGGCGTGGAACCCTTCGGGCTCGCACCTGGCCTTTGGCACCGCGAGCGGCTTTGCTGGGGTGATGGATTTCTCGCGGCGGTAGCGCGGCGGTTTGGCGTGGGGCGGGCATGAAAAACCCGCCGCCCCGGCTGGTGCCGGGGGGCGGGTTTGATGGGGTGCGGTGGGCTGCTTAGTCCTCGTGCGCGGGGAGGCCCGTGTCGGTAAGCATTTCGATGCGGCCGGTGATCTGGCCGCCATCTTCCACTTGCAGGCGGCGGCAGCGGGCGGTGCCCAGGACGCGGCCGGAGGAGCGGACGATGAGGGCGTGGCGGGCCATGAGCGTGCCGTCAATGGTGCCGGCGACCTCGGCCTCGTCAACCTCGACCTCGCCCTTGAACAGGCCGCCCTGGGCGATGGAGAGCTCGACCAGGCCGTTGATCATGGCGGCTTCCACGGTGCCTTCGACGACCAGGCGCTCAGCGTCCTGCACGGTGCCCTGGACGCTGATGCCGCGGCCGACCACGAGGGTGCGGCGCTGGCCGTCCTCACGCGGGCCGGTGGCGCCGGCGCTCACGCTGGGGCGGATGGGCGCGGCGGGCGTGGCCGGGGCGGGCATGTGCGGCGTGAAGGGGGAACGGGCCATGGTGGTCTCCTTGAAAGTGTACTGAGCCGGGGCGGTATCAGCGGATGGGGTGGCGGCTTCCGGCACGGGGATCTCGGCAACCGGGATCGGGGCGGCGGGGATCGGGGCGGCTCGGGTCGGCTCTTCAGGTTTGCGTTTGTTGAACACGAATCCTCCGTGGCACAAAATGGTGCCAAGGGGCTAGCACGGGCGGCAGTATGGGGACAACCTCAGCCATGCGGCGGAGACATTTGCCGGCACGGCGGCCGCGATGGTATCGGCGGGCGGAAAACCCCTTGGAGAGAACAGCATGGCCGTTACCCGCTTTGATATCACCGGCATCGGCAATGCCATCGTCGACCTGTTGTTACCGGCTGATGACGCATTTTTAAACCGGCATGGCATGCTTAAGGGCGGAATGTCGCTGATTGACGCGGATACGGCCACCAGGCTGACCGCCGCCATGCAGGGCGGGCTGACGGCCTCGGGCGGCTCGGTGGCCAACACCTGCGCGGTGGCGGCGGCGCTGGGGGCAAGGGTGGCGTTTCTGGGCAAGGTGGCGGCGGATGAGATGGGCGAGACGTTCCGCCGCGAGATAAGCGCCGATGGCGTGCATTACCCGACCGCCCCCCTGCGGGCGCCCGTGCCAACGGCGCGCTGCCTGATTCTGGTGACGCCCGACGGCCAGCGGACCATGAACACCTATTTGGGCGCGGGCGGGGAATTCTCGCTCGCCGACCTGGATGAGACCGTGATCGCCGCCTCGGCCGTGACTTATCTGGAGGGGTATCTGTTCGACCCGCCGGCGGCGCAGGCCGCGTTTGCCGAGGCCGCCAGGACCGCGCGCGCGGCGGGGCGAAAGACGGCGCTCTCGCTCTCCGACGCATTCTGCGTGGACCGGCATCGCGATGGGTTCCGCCGGCTCATCGCCGAGGGGATCGATATCATCTTCGCCAATGAGGCGGAGATTTGCAGCCTGTATCAGCGCAATGACTTCGCCGAGGCGGCGGCGGACGCGGCGCGGGATGTAAGGCTCGCGGTGCTGACCCGCAGCGAGGCGGGCAGCGTGATTCTGCATGAGGGCACGCGCACGCTGGTGGAGGCGGCGCCGGCGCAGGTGGTGGACACCACCGGCGCGGGCGATGCGTATGCCGCCGGTTTTCTGACCGGCTACACCAAGGGCGCCACGCTGCACGCGGCGGGCGTGCTGGGCGCGAGGGCGGCGGCGCTGGCGATAAGCCGGATTGGCGCACGCCCGCCCGCCGGGGAGCTGAAGGCGCTGGTGCAAGCCGCATGAGCCTGGCGCTGGTGCTGCTGACGCTGGCCTCGTTCATCGCCGGGGCGCAGAACGCGCTGGCCGGGGGGGGCTCGTTTCTGGTGTTTCCGGCGCTGCTGTTCGCGGGGCTCAACCCGCTGGCGGCCAATATCACCTCCACCATCGCGCTGTTTCCCGGGCAGGTGACGACCTCCTTCGCCGGGCGCAGCCTGGTGGAGGGCGCGGCGGGGCTTTCCATCGGCATGCTGGTTGGGATCAGCCTGGTTGGCGGCGGGGTGGGCGCGGTTTTGCTGCTGGCGACACCGGTGAGCATTTTCACGCATCTGGTGCCGTATCTGGTGCTGTTCGCCACGGCGGTGTTCGCGTGGGGCAGCTTTGTCGCGAAAAAGCGGGCCGAGGATGAGCCGGCGCATATAAGCCCGCGCGGGGCGATGGCGGCGCAGGTGATCATCGCCATTTATGGCGGTTATTTCGGCGGGGGGATTGGCATACTCATGCTGGCGGCGCTGACGGCCGCCGGGCTCTCGGTGCGCCATGCCGGGGCGACCAAGAACATGCTCGCCGGTGTTATCAATGTCGCCGCGGTTGTGATTTTCATCGTGCAGACCAGCATACATTGGCGTGTCGTGCTGCTGGTGGCGGTTGCCGCCATCGCCGGCGGACAGGTGGGGGTTTATATGCTCCGGCGGATCAACGAGACGGTGCTGCGCGTGGGCATCACCGCCATCGGGGTCATGCTCACCATCGGGCTGTTCCTGCATGCCGGGTGAGGCCTGGCCCGCTGGCCGGGCCTGAGGGCAACTTAAGACTGCGCATTTGAAAGCTTGCTCAGTTTCGGGTAGTGCGGAAGATTGTCTTCAATCAGATGAGCGTTTCGCATTGTGCCAATGTTAAAGCCGGCGTTGAACCCCGCATGAGGCCGTATCTGCGCGCGGTGGCGCTGTGCGTGGGGGCCGGGCTGATGGCGCTGCCGGCGGCGGGGCGGGCGGCGCAGGCGAGGCCGTTCAGCATCAATATCGAGCCGTCATATTTCGGCGGGACGTTCGGCACGGGGAACACGGTGAGTGTTTATGAGGTGCCGGTGACGTTCGAGTATCGCAGCGCCCGGGTGCGGCTGCGGCTGGAGATCCCCTATATCGCGCTGACCGGGGCCGGGCTGCTGAGCGGCGGGGCGGTGATACAGACCAACAACCACCGGGTATGGCGCACCGGGCTGGGGGACATTTGGGCCAGCGCGGATTATCGCGTGCTGGACGCCGCCGGATACCGGCCCTCGGTGAGGCCTTATGTGAAGGTTAAGATCCCCACGGCCTCGCGGCTGCAGGGGCTTGGCACCGGGCGGCCGGACGTGGAGCTTGGCGGCCATTTTGAGTGGAACTGGGATGACCGGCTGCTGCCCTATGCGCGGGTGGGCTACCGGGTGGTTGGCCGGGCGCCGGGGCTGCGGCTGCGGAACACCTTAACCTTCGAGGCCGGGGCGAGCCTGGTTGTGGCGCGGCATGGCTATCTGACGGCCCTGTTTTTGAACAACGGGACGTTGCAGCGCGGCGCGGGGCCGGCGGAGCAGGTGATTGGGGCCTATACCGTGCGGATTACCCAGACGCTCACGTTTCAGACGTATCTGACCCACGGACTGACGCCCGACAGCCCTGAATTTGGCGCCGGCATGGGGCTGACGGAAAAATTCTGAGCCGGGATTTACCGGCGGTTATGCGGATGGGCATATAACCAGAGGTGGTTGCCGCGCGCACTTGACCGTGGGATTTTCTTCCACAATAATCAAGGAATCCCCGACGCGCGCGGCTGGCGCGCGGCCGCAAACCCGTTTGGAGCGATTTTGGTGAATCCGCGCAGCGTTGACCAACATGGCCGCCATCATCATGCCGGCTGAAGCGCAGGAGCCGGTGGAGGCGCCGGATGTGACGATGCGGGCCTGCGCCATTTGCGAACATGGCGGGACGAGCGCGCGGGCGCTGGCCTATGCGAAAGTGGGCCGCCAGCTTGTTGAGTGCGCGAATTGCGGGTTTACCTATGCGCCGAAAGCCCGCGAGGCGGTGCACATGCAGGCCGCGGGCAATGGGCGGATGCGGCTTAGCGACCTGCTGCTGTGCTTTCTGGACCGCGTGACCTATTGGCGGCGATTCATGTTTTCGCCGCTGGAGCCTTATGAGCTTTTGAACAAGCTGGGCCCGGATTCGGGGAATGTGGTTGATGTTGGCTGCCACCGGGATAATTTGCGGCTGATTTCACCGCGGTTTTCAATTTATGGGTTGGCGGGGTTTCCGGCGTTGGCGGCGCATGCCCGCGCGGAGGGCGCGCGGACGGGCGCGACGGTGCTGAGCACCACGGCGGCGGAGGGATTGTCGCGGTTTCCTGACCGCTCGCTGGCGGGGGTTGTGCTGTACTCGCACCTGGAGCGCGACGCGGATGCGCGCAGCGTGGTGGCGCTGCTGGGCCGAAAGCTTAGATTTGATGGCGTGGCGGTGCTGAAACTTGCGAATTACGGCTCGCTCAACCGGCTGGTGATGGGGAAAAGGTGGTATAAGTTCAATTTTCCCGATTACCTGAATTATTTCAGAAAGCGTGATATTTCCGCGCTGGCGGCGTGCTTCGGGCTGGAGGTGTCTTTTCCGTTGATGCTCTCATTGCCGACCGATGATAATTTTATTGCGATTTTAAAACCAATTATTCCGATCGAGATATATTAAGGATATTTTATAAACGCCGGAAGCGTTGAAAGCCGTGGCGGCGCGCGGGGCATTGCGCGCAGGGTATGGCGGGGATGAAAAATTGGGCTGTTGTTCGCTGGTCGACTCAACCAAAGATCAGGCAGCTTACTCAAGACACGAA
>JAKBAQ010000190.1 GCA_021808985.1 Pseudomonadota bacterium | reverse complement strand
TTCGCCAACACCCCGCCGCGCGCGCCGCTGCTCCCGCTGGTCGCCAATGTCAGCGCCGCCAAAGCCACTGACCCCAACCTCATCCGCGACCTTCTGGTCCAGCAGGTCACCGCCACCGTGCGCTGGCGCGAGAGCGTGCAGGCCATGGCCGCCATGGGCGTTGACAGTTTCATCGAGCTTGGCGCCGGCAAGGTCCTGGCCGGTCTGGTCAAGCGCATCGCCCCCGAGGCCGCCACCGCCTCCGCCGGCTCCCCGGCTGATATCGAAGCTCTGCTGAAAGTTCTCTGATGTTTGATCTGACAGGAAAAACCGCGCTGGTCACCGGCGCATCGGGCGGCATCGGCGCCGCAATCGCCCGCGCCCTGCACCAGCAGGGCGCCACCGTCGCGCTCTCCGGCACCCGGCGCGAGGCGCTGGACACCCTGGCCGCCGAGTTCCCGGAGCGGGTGCACGTCCTCCCCGCTGATCTTTCGCAGCCCGATGCCGCGCTCGATCTCATCAACGCCGCCGAGGCCGCGATGGGCAAGGTGGACATACTGGTCAACAATGCCGGCCTCACCAAGGACGGCCTGGCCATGCGCATGTCCGACGCCGACTGGGACAAGGTGCTGAACGTCGACCTCGCCGCGCCCTTCCGCCTCATCCGCGCCGCGCTCAAATTCATGCTGCGCCGCCGGGCCGGGCGCATCATCAATATCGGCTCCGTGGTCGGCTCCACCGGCAATCCCGGCCAGGCCAACTACGCCGCCGCCAAGGCCGGCCTCATCGGCATGACCAAGGCGCTGGCCCAGGAGGTCGCCTCGCGCGGCATCACCGTCAACCTCATCGCCCCCGGCTTCGTTGAAACCCCGATGACCGACGTGCTGAGCGAGTCCCAGCGCGCCGACCTCGCCACCAAAATCCCCCTCGGCCGCCTCGGCGCCCCGGCTGATATCGCCGCCGCCGTGGTCTATCTGGCCGCCGAGGAGGCCGGCTGGGTCACCGGCGCCACCCTGCACGTCAATGGCGGAATGGCGATGCTCTAGCGCCTGCTTGGCGTGGCACAATAAACCGTGCTAAGCGCGCGGCGTCTGAAGATTAACCAAATTGTCTCCTGCGGTGTCCCTGGCACCAAGGGTCTCCACCACATCAGTTCTAGGAAAGTGAATTTTATGAGCGAAATCGCCGACAAGGTTAAGAAAATTGTTGTCGAGCATCTCGGCGTCGACGAGGGCAAAGTCACCACCGAAGCCTCCTTCATTGACGACCTGGGCGCTGACTCGCTGGACACCGTGGAACTGGTGATGGCCTTCGAGGAAGCCTTCGGCGTTGAAATCCCCGAAGACGCCGCCGAGAAGATCACCACGGTCAAGGACGCGATCGAATACATCGAGAAGCAGAAAGCCGAATAATCAGGCTGACTGAACGATACCCATTCGAGGAGTTCGCATGCGCCGTGTTGTCGTAACAGGGATGGGAATCGCCAGCCCGCTTGGGGTTGGCGTTGAGCATGTCTGGAAAAGGCTGATCAACGGAGAGTCCGGGATCACCGCCATTGAGTCATTCGACACCACGGAGCTGACGGCGAAAATCGCCGGCCAGGTTCCGGCCGGCAAGGCCGCCGAGGGCGGTCTCGACCTTTCTGAATGGATCGCCGTCAAAGAGCTGAAGAAGATGGACCGTTTCATCCATCTCGGCATCGTCGCGGCGAGCATGGCCATCGAGGATTCCGGCTGGCTGCCGCAAACCGATGAAGAAAAATGGGCCAGCGGCGTGATGATCGGCTCAGGCATCGGCGGCCTGCAAACAATCTATGAAGCCTCCATCACCGTGCATGAGGGGCGCGCCAAGCGTCTCTCGCCGTTCTTCATTCCCGCCGCCCTCATCAATCTGGTGTCCGGGCAGGTCTCCATCAAATACGGGCTCAAAGGCCCCAACCATTCCGCCGTCACGGCCTGCGCCACCGGCGTGCACGCCATTGGCGACGCGGCGCGCATCATCAGCTTCGGCGATGCCGATGTCATGGTGGCCGGCGGCGCCGAGGCCGCGGTCAACCCGCTGGGCATCGCCGGCTTCTGCGCCGCCCGCGCCCTCTCCACCGGCTTTAACGACCGTCCGGCCGAAGCCTCCCGCGCCTGGGACAAAGACCGTGACGGCTTCGTCATGGGCGAGGGCTCCGGCGTCGTCGTGCTCGAGGAATATGAGCACGCGAAAAAGCGCGGCGCGAAAATCTACGCCGAGGTCGCCGGCTACGGCATGTCCGGCGACGCGCACCACATCACCGCCCCGGCCGAGCATCACGACGGCGCCTTCCGCGCCATGAAGGCCGCCTTCAAAAATGGCGGCCTCTCCCCGGCTGACGTGCAATATGTCAACGCCCACGGCACCTCGACCCCCATGGGCGACGATCTGGAGCTGGAAGCGGTCGAGAACATGTTCGGCGATGCCGCCAAGGGCCTCGCAATGTCCTCGACCAAGACGGCCACCGGCCACCTGCTCGGCGCCGCCGGCGCCATCGAGGCCATTTTCAGCATCCTCGCCATCCGTGACGGCATCGTCCCCCCCACGCTCAACCTGCACGAGCCAAGCCGCCCCAGCGTGATCGACCGCGTGGCCCTTAAGGCGCAGGCGCGCAAGGTCAACGTCGCGCTCTCCAACAGCTTCGGCTTTGGCGGCACCAATGCCTCCGTCCTGTTCAAAAAGGCGCCTTGAGGCTCAGGCCACGCTCCACCAGCAAAATCTCCCCGCCGCGCCGGCCCGGTTTTCAATCAAACCGGCGCCGTCCGGCCTGTTTGCACGATGAGCAATAAGCTGCCGCGCCTGCGCGGGCGCATCATCCTCTTTCTGTGCGCCCTGCTGGTGGTGCTGCGCCTCGGCCACATGGCGGCGGAGGAAAGCTATTACGGCCCCGGCCCGCTGCGCGCCAGCGCCGATCTGGTAATCCCCCCCGGCGCCATCGCCACCGCCGCCGAGACGCTCGCCCGCAAAGGCGCCATCCGCCACCCGCTGCTCTTCTGCATCGCCGCCTACCTCACCCGTAAGGACGGCCCCATCCATGCCGGCGAGTTTCTCATTCCCGCCCGCGCCAGCATGGCGGATATTTTCCGCATCCTGCGCCACGGCGCCCCGGTGCAGCACCAGCTCACCATCCCCGAGGGGCTGACAGCCGTGGAAATCACCAAAATCCTCAACGCCGCCAGCCCCGCCAGCGGCCACGCCGCCACCCCGCCCGAAGGCTCGGTCCTGCCCCAGACATATGACTACACCTACGGCGCCAGCCGCGAATCCATCCTGGCGCGGGCGCAAAGGGCCATGCGGCGCACCCTGGCGGCGGCCTGGGCGCAGCGCGCGCCCGGCCTGCCCCTGCATTCCCCGCAACAGGCGCTCATCCTGGCCTCCATCGTGCAGGCCGAAACCCCGCTCCCCGCCGAGCTGCCCAAAATCGCCGCCGTGTATGAAAACCGGCTGATCAAGGGCATGAAGCTCCAGGCCGACCCAACCGTCATCTACGCCCAGAGCGGCGGCAAAACCTCAGGCGGCATGTCCATCACCCGGGCCGCCCTCGCCAACCCCTCCGCCTACAACACCTACATGCATCAAGGCCTGCCGCCGGGGCCAATCGGCGCGCCCGGCCTCGCCGCCATCCAGGCCGTGCTGCACCCCGCCGCCACCCACGCGCTCTATTTCGTCGCCACCGGCGATGGCGGCCACGTCTTCGCTGATAATTTCAGAACCCAGCTGCGCAACATCGCCGCCTACCGCGCCACCCGCGCGGCCGAGGAGGAGCCGTAGCGCGATATCGCTCTAAGCGATTGTTTTAAAATTTTTCTCTTATAACAAATTGAAATTATTAAAAATTTTTGCGGGGTTTGGGGAGCTTTTTATAAAAAGCTCCCCAAGATTCTGGCCCTTTTTTACAAAAAAGGGCCAGACCCCAAAAAACTTTTGAGAATTATCCTTGTTATCCCGCAACCTGGCGCGTCCAGTCCGGCAGGTTGTAATAGTTGCGGATGCTGGCGATCTTCCCATCCCGGATGCTGAAGAACGCCCCCGCGGGCAGAACATAGCGCTGCCCCCGCGCCTCAGGCAGCCCCTCATCGGTGTTCAGATACGTGCCATGCACCACAAATTCCGCCGCCGCCCGGCTGCCGTCATGGTTCACCATCACCGCCACATCGCGGATCTCCTCGCGGTAGCAATGGTCCATCCGCGCCAGAAACGCGCGGAACAGCCCGCGCCCGCGCTGCTCCTCCCCCTGGTTGATGCCGTGGACAACATCCTCGCTCAGCAGTGCCAGAAACGCCTCACGGTCGCCCGTGTTGAAGACGCGGTAATAGCTTTCAACCAATCGGCTCGTCTCGGCTGCGGACATGTTAATTCCCTGAAGTCTGAATCGCCCTCTAATATGTTGATTTAGAGGCTGATTCCCAGGTTAGGGCGAATCGCTGAGCGATTCAACCTGAACCGGTCAGCCGCTAAAGGGGGGGCGTTGGCGCATAAAAAAACCCACGCGCGAAACGTGGGTTTTTCCTGCCTGGTTGGGGCGCGCTCAGGCCTTGCGGGTGCCGATGCCAGCGAAGCGCTTGTTGAACTTGGCGACCTGGCCTCCCGTGTCGATCACGCGCTGCACGCCGGTCCATGCCGGGTGAGATTTCGGGTCGATATCCAGGCGCAACGTGTCGCCCGCCTTGCCCATGCAGGACATGGTCTTGAATTCCGTACCATCGGTCATGATGATGTTGATCTCGTGATAGTCCGGATGAATATTGGGTTTCACCGTAGCGCGCTCCATGGGTATTGCGCCACCGATCCCGACCGGCGGCATTTAACAGAAGCGCCGCCTTTACGCGCGCCCGGCCCCGGATGCAAGGGCAACCCCGCCAAAAGCCGCGCCGTCATGCCAGATGCGCCCCCATGCCGGTTGCGGGCCGCGGCCAAATATCTGATAGCCCGCAGGCCCACCCCCGCCGCCGTCGCGCGGGCGCGCGGCGTGAGGAGGGTGCGATGCTGATTCGGGGATTGCTCATATTGCTGCTCTGCCAGCTGGCCGGCACCGTGGTCGCCACGGCAACCTATCTGCCGGTGCCCGGCCCGGTGCTCGGGCTCATGCTGCTGCTGGCCTATCTGCTCAAAACCGGCGGCCCCTCCGCGCATCTGCGCGATGCCTCGCAAGGTCTGCTGAAATATCTCGGCCTGCTCTTCGTGCCCGCCGGCGTCGGCGTGGTGAACGAGCTGCCCGTCCTGCGCCAGAACGCCCTGGCCCTCGCCATCGCGATTCCGGTATCCACCCTGTGCGGCCTGGTGGTCACCGGGGTGCTCATGCAGTGGTTCGTCAACCGCCGGAGCGCCGCCGATGCATAATCTCCTGCCGCTGCCGCTCTTTCATGTCTGGGTGTATCTGCAAACCCAGCCGCTGCTCGGCCTCACCGCCACGC
>JAKBAQ010000013.1 GCA_021808985.1 Pseudomonadota bacterium | reverse complement strand
CACCGAGCCCCATGGCGGCATGATGCTGTGCGCCTATATGCTGCGCCCGCAAGCCAAGGGCACGGTGCGCATCCGTTCCCGATCACCCGAGGATCTGCCCGAAATCATCGCGAATTATTACACCGCCGCCGAGGATGAGCGCGCCGCCGTCGAGATCATCCGCTATGCCCGTCATCTGGCCATGCAAAAGCCGCTCGCTGACATGGTGGTCGCCGAGACGCGGCCGGGCCCGCAATATCAGTCGGACGAGGAAATCCTCGCCGCCCACCGGGCCTGCGGCTACGGCTCATACCATGCCAGCGGCAGCTGCCGCATGGGCCATGATGACGCCGCTCCGGTAGACCCCGCGCTGCGCCTGCGCGGTGTGCGGGGGGTGCGCGTGGTCGATGGCTCCATCTTCCCCGAGCTGCCCTCCGGCAACACGAATGCGCCGGTCATGGCCATCGCCTGGCGGGGCGCTGACATCATCCTGAGGGATTGGGCCGCCTGAGCCCGTCGCCGCCCTCTGACCCGTTGAATGCTGAAAGAGAGTCTCCGCACATGAGCCAGATAAACGCCCATACATCCGCCCCGCTCCGCCACCCGGACAAGTTTTTCATCAATGGCGAATGGGTGGCGCCGCACGCCACCCGCCGGCTTGATGTCATCGCCCCCGCCACCGAGGAGCTTTATGTCAGCGTTGCCGAGGCCGATGAGACGGATATCAACCGCGCCGTGGCGGCCGCCCGCGCGGCGTTTGATACCGGCCCCTGGCCGCGCCTGTCGCATGCCGAGCGCGCCGTCTACCTGAAGGCGATCGCCAAGCGGCTCGATGAGCGGGCGCCCGATATCGCCCGTACCTGGCCCAACGAGATGGGCATCACCTATTCCCTCTCGCAGGTTTATGCCGCCTCGGTAAGCGGGCTTTACAAATATTACGCTGGCCTGGCCTCGCGTTATCCGTTCGAGGAGGAGCACCGCACCTTCTCGGGCGCCAAGCAGGCGCTGCTGGTGCATGAGCCGGTGGGGGTGGTCGGCGCCATCATTCCCTGGAACGGCCCCATTTCGCTGATCGCCTTCAAAGCCGCCCCGGCCTTGCTGGCGGGCTGCACGGTGGTGATCAAATCCTCCCCCGAGGCGCCATGCGCCGGGCTGCTGATGGCCGAGATCGCCGAGGAAGTCGGCTTGCCGCCCGGCGTGTTCAATGTCGTCACCGCTGACCGCGAGGCCTCCGAGGCCCTGGTCCGTCATCCTGGCATCGACAAAATCTCCTTCACCGGCTCCACGGCCGCCGGCTCCAGAATCGCCTCGATGCTGGGCGGCCGCATGGCGCGCTACACCATGGAGCTGGGCGGCAAATCCGCCGCCATCGTGTTGGATGATTACGATATCGCGACAGCCGCCGAGGTGCTGGCCCACGAGGAGCGCAGCATGACCGGCCAGGTCTGCGCCTCCATCACCCGCGTCATCGTCAGCCGCCATCGTCATGACCAGATGCTCGAGGCGCTGAGCGCCACCTTTGGCAAAACCAAGGTGGGAGACCCGTTTGCGCCCGAAACGGAGATGGGGCCGCTGGCCTCACGCCGCCAGCGTGAGCGTGTGGAAGGCTACATCGCCAAGGCCCGCGCCGAAGGCTTCACGCTCGGCACGGGCGGCGGCCGCCCGGCGCATCTGCCGCGCGGCTTTTATGTGGAGCCGACGGTGTTCGGCCATGTCAGCAACCAGTCCGTCATCGCGCGCGAGGAAATTTTTGGCCCCGTGCTGGTGGTCATCCCCGCCGACTCGGAAGCCCAGGCCATCGAACTCGCCAATGACAGCCCATTCGGCCTCAATGGCTGCGTGTTCACCAATGATGTCGACCGCGCCTACCAGATTGCCCGCCGCGTCCGCTCGGGCACGTTCGGCCATAATGGCGTGCTGACTGATTTCAGCATCGCTTTTGGCGGCTTCAAGCAGTCGGGCGTCGGCCGGGAGGGCGGCATCGAAGGGCTGCGGCCATACCTTGAATCCAAAACGGTCCTGCTCGGCGGCATTCCCTCGCACCGCATCAAACGCGAGGAGGCATGAAAAAGGCGGGGCGGATAGAGCAATATTCACTTGATCGGAACCGCCCGGTTCCGATCAAGTGAATGAAATTGCTCGCTCAAATATAACGAGGGTGTTTTTCATTCATTGAAAAACACCCTAAGCACCGCCCCGCGCCATGTGCGCCCGCGCCTGCTTCAGGCGATCGACATGCCGCCATCCACCGCGATGCAGGCGCCGGTGACATAGGACGCCTCATCGGAAAGCAGCCATACAGCCGCGGCGGCGATTTCCACAGGCTCCGCCATGCGGCCGACCGGCACGCGCAACGTGCCGGCCAGCTTCGGCGTCGAGGCCGAGGAGCGCGCGGCCATCGGTGTCGCCGTGGCGCCGGGCAGCAGGGCGTTCACACGTATCCCCACCTCCGTGCCGTCTATGGCCGCGCCGCGCACCAGTCCGGTCACGCCCGCCTTGGAGGCGCAATAATCCGAGCTGTTGATAAGCCCTTTGCTCGCCGCCGCCGAGGAGATGGCGACAATCGAGCCGCCGGTTTTGAGCATGGCGGCGGCCTGGTGCTTCAGGCATAAAAACATGCCGCGCAGATTGATGCCCGTGCAGCGGTCCCAGCCGGCCGCATCCAGCTCCCACACCGGCTTGCCGCTCTGCTCCACCCCCGCGCTGTTGATCGCGCCGTGCAATCGGCCAAAAGCCTGCACGGCTTTGTCCACGGCGGCCTTCACGCTGGCTTCATCGCTCACATCGGCGGCCACCGCCTGTGCCTGCCCGCCCGCGCTGATAATCTCAGCCGCCACCGCTGCGCCGGCGGCGGCATCGCGGTCCACAATCGTCACCGCCCAGCCGCGCGCGCCCAGCAGCAGCGCGGCCGCCTTGCCGATGCCGCTGCCGCCGCCGGTCACGAGCACCGATTTTCTCTCGCTCATCTCATCCGTCTCCTCGCTTGTGCGTTTCACACGCGTTCAATAATCATCGCCGGCGCCATGCCACCCGCCGCGCACATGGTCACCAGCCCGGTGGCGGCATTCTGGCGTTCCATTTCGTCCAGCAACGTGCCAAGCAATATCGCGCCGGTCGCGCCAATCGGATGGCCCAGCGCCATGGCGCCGCCATTAACGTTCACCCGTGCCGGGTCGAGGTCAAGGTCGCGCATGAATTTCAGCGCCACGATGGCGAACGCCTCATTGACCTCGAACAGATCGATATCGCCAAGCTTCATGCCTGCCTGCGCCAGCGCCTTTCTGGCGGCGGGCACGGGGCCGTTCAGCATCAGCGTCGGGTCATCGCCGATCACGGTCATCGCCTTGATGCGCGCGCGCGGCTTCAACCCATGCGCGCGCGCATAATCCGCGGAGGCCAGCACAACGGCCCCGGCGCCATCCACCACGCCCGAGCTGGTCGCCGCCGTATGCACAAACCGGATTTCGACATCCGGATAAACCTGCCGGATCAGACTGGAAAAACTGGTGCCCTGGTTATCGATGACGCGCTGTGCCACCGTGGGGAAGGCGGGTTTCAGCGCGGCCAGCGCCTCGGCCGTGGTTTGCGGGCGTGGATATTCCTCCTGGGCCAGCAGCACGGCGCCATCCGGGCCCCGCACCGGCACCAGCCCGCGGGCGAAGCGGCCTTCGGCCATTGCCACCGCCGCGCGCTGCTGGCTGGCCAGCGCCAGCGCATCCAACTCTTCGCGGCTCACGCCTTCCAGCGTCGCGATCAAATCGGCGCACAGCCCCTGGTGGGGCTGCGGCACGCGTTTGCGCAGGTCAAGATTGCCGGAATCCAGCATGAACTCCCGCTCCAGCGTGCGGGTATGAGACATCGACTCAACCCCGCCCGCGAACACCAGTTGCTGCACGCCGGACATGATCCCCATGGCCGCGATGCTGACCGCGCTCAGCCCCGAGCCGCAAAACCGGTCCAGGGTCACACCTGGCACGCCGGCGCCAAAGCCGGCATCCAGCGCGGCCATGCGCGCCAAATCCAGCCCCTGCTTGCCTTGCTGGGTGTTCACCCCGGCCACCACGTCGTCAATGTCGGCGGGGTTTATGCCGTTGCGCGCGGCCAGGGCAGCCAGCACGCCCGAGAGCAGGCGCTGCGGATGTATTCCCGCCAGTGCTCCAGCCCCCGCCTTGCCGATACCGCGCGGCGTGCGCGCGGCGTCGATGATCCAAGCCTCACCCATCTGCGTTCCCCTTGTTTATTTCGCTGCCTGCAGCGCCTGTTCGATGAAACCGTGAAACAGCGGAATCTGCACTTCCATGCCGCCGGTATAAATTTCCTTGATGGCGCCGGACTTCAGCCCCGCATGGCACATTTCCGCGGCCCAGTAATCCTCGGTGCCGAACACGGTGCGCATCAGCTCGAACGAGCGGCGCAGCTTGCCTTCCATTTTCTCGGTTTCCGGCTTGCGTGCGGCCAGCACGTAATAATCCACTTCCGTGCGGTCCACCGAGAGCGGCCGCACGATCCCGAGGCTGGTAAAGTCAGGGCTTGGCACAATGATGCCATTGGGAAACGGCGTATAGGCGAAGATCATGATCTGGCGCAGCGCGTCATATTCATCGCTCACCAGTTCGCGCCTGAAATTGCCCCGCGCCGTGGCCACGCGCATGTGCGGGCCGATGCAATCAAGAATATTCTGTGCATCGACAAAGAATTTTCCAAGTGAATCCTTGTGCAGCCGGGTGACGTGATAGCTATCCAGCATCGAATCCATCACGAGTTTCCAGTTGCCCTGCACGGTGAACACGGCGCGGTCGAACACATGCGCGCTTTGCAGGCCGATCGCCCCCAGCTCCTGGCCAAGCTGGCCCTCGATGAGCGAGAAATCATACTGATGATCGGGGGTCAGTCCCACCCAGATCAAACCGCCAGCTTCCACGCAGGGCAGGCGTGTCAGGCCGAGTGTGGATTTATCAAGCCCGGGAAACACCTCGGCGCGCGGCATGCCCACCAGCTCGCCATCAAGATTATAAGACCAGGCATGGTAAGGGCAGACGATACGCGGCGCCCGCTCAGGATCTTTCGCCGTACACAGCTTCATGCCGCGATGCCGGCAGACATTGGCGAACGCGTTCACCTTGCCGTCTTTGTTGCGTGTCACCAGAATGGGCATTCCGGCCAGTTCCTGGTGGAAGTAGCTGCGCGGTTCGGCGAGCAGCGCCGAGGGCCCGGCGATCACCGGCAGGCGGTGGAACACGGCGCGCATTTCCTCGGCGAAGCGTGCCGGGTCAGTATAGTTTGCGGCGGGCAGCACCGCGGTCTGCCTGGGGAACACCGAATCCCCCAGCTCGGGGATGGCGGCCAGCGCCTCAAGCTGGCTGGCGGTCAGCGGCGGGAGCGTGGCATTTTGGTCCATGGGCTTCAGTTCCTCCAGGGTATCATCGCGCCGGGCTTGCGCGCGCCAGGCATGGGCAGGCCGGGTTGTCCCTGCTGTCTGATCATTTTGTGCGATAATTGATAAAATGTACTATATGCAATCATCATGAACATGCGCCGCGCTTCTTTGTCAAGCTGCGCCGGAGCGGCAGCAAAATCAGCCCGTTGCCTGGCCCTCAATGCGCAAGGTGGATGAGCCGCGCCGAGGCCGCCGCAATATCCAGCACGGCGCAGCTGCACATAGGCTCCCCTTGCGCCGTTTGGCCTTCACCCGTTGAGCCGGGATTAACCACCAGCGTCCGCCCCACCTGCCGCGCCACGGGGGCATGGGTATGGCCGTAAAGCACGAAATCGGCGCCTGATTCAGCGAAACGGGCGAAGGCCGGGCTGTGCGGATAGATATAGGCATGTGGCGCCCAGGGGCAGGAATGCACAAGCAGCAGGCTTTTGCCGTTGCATTCCAGGGTTCGTTGTGGCGGCTGCTCCGCGAGCCACGCCATCAGCGCCGGGTCTATCCAGCCTGCGGCGCGTGCGCGCTGCCCGTGCGGGCCAAAAAACACCTCCTCATGGTTGCCCGCTATGGTAATCGCCGCGTGCGCGCGCAGGATTTCCACCGTCTCATTGGAGAATTTATACTGGCTGATGGCATCGCCCAGGCACACCAGCCGGTCGATCTCGCCCATTGCCCGCAGCGCGGCCTCCAGCATCGCCGCGTTGCCGTGAATGTCTGAAACCAGCCCTAGCCGCATGGCGGCATCGCCTTCACCGCCCCGTGCCCGCCATCATGCATCCTCAAACCGCTTGCCATCCCGCGCCAGCTTCAGCAGCAAGGCGGGCGCGGCGCAAGCTCCGCCCTGCTCATCAAGTATCTCCGCAACCTTGGCCAGGCCGGTTTGTCCGGCCCAGTACATCGGGCCGCCGGTGGCAATTGGCCAGCCCCCGGCTTTCACCAGCGCCACGTCAATGTCCGAGGCCCGCCGCGCCGTGCCGTTTTGCAGCAAGGCCGCCCCGGCGGCGGCCACTGGGGCGAACAGATGCGCGCATATGTCCGCATCACCCATCGCCGGGCTGGGGGAACCCGTGCCGGCGAGCGGCGCCATGAGCATATGCTCATCGGCGAAGCCATAGCCGCGCAGCGCGGCATTGATGGCCTCGGGCGCCACGCCACGGCGCGCCAGCGCCGCGCGGGCCGCCGCCGCTTCGGCCAGCAATGGCGCCACCGCGAAGCCGCCCGCAAACACCGCCACCGCCTTGCCCAGTTTCCGCGCCAGCTGCAATCCGGCGGCGAGCACCTTCGCCTCGGCGTTTGAAGGGTGGGCGATCTCAACCAGCCCCGCCGCCGCGAAGGGTTTAGCAAGCCGCGCGGCGGCCCAGCGCGCCGCCCAGCCGGCGCCCGCCACGCTGGCCGGCACATCTTCCCCGGCGCCGAGGCTGATCAGCACGGCATCCGGCGCGGCCTCGGCCAGCGCGGCCAGCCGTTCAAGCCCAGGCCCGCCATCCGTGTCGATGATCAGACCGCACGCCGCCGGCACGGCCCGCGGGTTGGCGGCCACCGCGGCGTCCAGCCCCACCTTTTGGCACATGGCCGCCGCCTCGTCCGCCTGCCCGCCGGTCACGGCAATCCGGCCCAGTGCCGCCGCGCCAGGGTCAATGCCCGCCAGCTTGGCCGCGCTGCGTTCGGCGAAGAATATATAGCGTTGCGCCGCTGATTGCGGGCTGGCGATCAACTGTCTGGACAAGGCGGCCTCGCGCGCCAGCCCCTCCTCGAAGGTCAAGTTCACCGCCGCCTCGATGGCCTCCAGAATACAGGAAGGCGCCAGCAGGCCGCGAAACAGATGCGGATGCGCCTGCCGGAAGGCCGCCAGCAACGCGGCGGTCTGGCCCGCATCGGCATCTGGTATGAGCTCGCGTGTCAGCCGTGGCTTAGCGCCCCGCGCCACCAGCACGCGGGCGAACGCCACCGCCCCGCTTTCCAGCCCTGTCTCCGCCACCACCTCGTCGATGATCCCGCGCTCCTTCGCCGCCGCCGCGCCCAGTGTCTGGCTCAGCCCGATCATCTCCAGCGCCGCCGCCACCCCGGCCAGGCGCGGCAGGCGCTGCGTGCCGCCCGCGCCCGGCAGCAGCCCCAGCGCGGCCTCTGGCAGCCCGACCTTGGCCGAAGGCACGGCCACCCGGTAATGGCAGGCCAGGGCGAGTTCAAAGCCGCCGCCCAGCGCGGTGCCGTGCATGGCGGCAACCACCGGCTTTTGCGCCTGATCCATCAGCGCCATGATATCGCGCAGCAGCGGCGGGTGGATGGTGCCGGAGAGTTCCGTGATGTCAGCGCCCGCGAAGAATGTGCGCCCCGCGCATATCAGCACGATCGCCCGCGCCGCCGGATCGCCCAAGGCGGCTGCCAGCCCGTCATGGATTCCAACGCGCACCGCATGGCCCAGGGCATTAACCGGCGGCGAATCGAGTTGGAGAATGGCGATGCCGTCATCAACCCGCAGCGTGGCGCAGGAGGCGGGCGCGCTCATGCCGCACGCTCCGGCCGGCGGGCGAGGCGCTGCCTCTGAGCATGGTACTCGTATCGCTGGTGCATTTGTTTCTCCTGGGTTGTCCCGCCGTGGCTATCCGCATGACTACTTGACGCGGAGGGGAGGTTCAAGCATAAATGGTTCAATATAGTACATACGATCGATAATCGCACAAAATAGCTGTTTAACCTATACCGGCGGCTGTTCGGTTGAGTGAGTGGGGGGCGGGAGTTCAGACAGGCGCGAACCATTCCTGTCCTGTTTTACCGGGCGCGGTTATGATGTCTGGCCGCAGGCGGGGGCGCGACATTGTGTCAGGGCCGCGCTCGTTCATGATACCGTATGCGGAACCGTGTTTTTTGCTTTTGATGAGCACGCGCCAGCGCGCGTGCCGGGGTGGAGGAAATGACCAGTATTAATGTCAGCGCATATGAGACGCTGAACATCTCAAAGAGCGATGGCATCGTGACCATCGCGCTCAACAACCCGGCGCGCAAGAACGCGGTCAGCCGCCGCATGCACGAGGAGCTTGAGCGCGTGTGGGACGATGTCGACGCTGATGATGACATCCGCGTCGCCATTCTCACCGGCGAAGCCGGCACATTTTGCGCGGGCACTGATCTGGGCGCGCAACAGAAGCGCAATGATGAAGGCCGCTCTGGCCGGCCGCGCACGCGCAGCGCCCGGCGCCTGTTCTGGACCATGCTTGATTGCGAAAAACCCATCATCGCCAAGGTGCGTGGCCATGCCTACGGGCTTGGCGTCAACATCGCCCTCGCCTGCGACATGGTGTTCGCCGCCGAAACGGCGAAGTTTTGTGATTCGCATGTAAAGCACGGCATTGCGCCGGGCGATGGCGGCGCCGCCTTGTGGCCGCTGCTCATCGGCTTCCACCGCGCCAAGGAATATATCCTCACCGGCGAGCCGCTCGATGGCAAACGCGCCGCTGAAATCGGGCTGATCAACCATGCCCTGCCGGATGATGCGCTTGACGCGGCGGTGGAGGCCATGGCCCGCAAGCTGGCCGACGGCGCGCCGCTGGCCATTTCCTATGGCAAGCTCTCGGTCAATGCCATGCTCAAGCAGCTGGTGGCGGGCGCGTTTGAGACCTCGATGGCCTATGACCAGCTCACCCTGTTCACCAAGGATCACAAGGAAGGTGCCGCCGCCTTCATGGAAAAGAGGAAGCCGCGCTTTGTTGGCAGTTGAATTTTCCGGCGCCGGAATGTGGAAACGGTCATGATCGACGAACTCAAACAGCATGAGCCGTTTCGCCGTTCCGTGCGCGCCTGGCTGCACGATAACCTGCCAAGTGACTGGCAGTCCCTCATGCGCGGCGCCTCGGAGGAAGAGCATCACGCCTTCCAGAAGCTCTGGTTCACCAAGATGCGCGAAGGCGGCTTCGTCGCTCCGCACTGGCCCAAGGCATGGGGTGGGGGCGGCATGTCCTTCGCCGAGCAGATCGTGCTCTATGAAGAGCTGGCCAGAGCCGGTGCGCCGCGTCTGGTGGTGTATTTCATTTCTCTGCACCACGTGCCGGCCACTCTGCTGGAATGGGGCACCGAGGCGCAGCGCGCGCGCCATTTGCCCGCCATTCTCACGGGCGATGAAATCTGGTGCCAGGGTTTTTCCGAGCCCAATGCCGGCTCCGACCTCGCGGCGCTGCGCACCAAGGCGGTGCGCGAGGGCGATCATTACATCGTCAACGGTCAGAAGATATGGTCATCCCACGCCCAGCACGCGCGCTATTGCCTGCTGCTCGCGCGCACAGACCAGACGGCGCCAAAACACAAAGGCATTTCCTACTTCATTCTGGACCTTGAAACCCCGGGCGTGACCCGCAAGCCGATAAAGCAGCTGACCGGCGGCACTCATTTCTCCGAACTGTTTTTTGATGACGTGCGGATTCCAGCTGAAAATCTGGTCGGCGGCGAGCATAATGGCTGGGCGGTCGCGCAGGCGACCCTGGCCTCCGAGCGTGGCCTCACCGCGCTGGAATTCGCCGAGCGCATGGGGGTTGCCTTCGGCCTGCTGCTGGCTGATGCCAAGGCGCCAACCAGTGCCGGCAAACGCCTGATCGATGATGACGAGATCCGCCGTCTTCTGGTCGGCATTCATACCCGCATCATGGCGTTGCGTGTCCTCATAAACGAGATGCTCACCCGCGTGCTCAACCATCAGGGCACCGGCACCGAGCCGTCGATCATCAAGGTTTATCACAGCGAGCTGCTGCGCGATTTCACCAGCCTGGGCGTGCGCATGGGCGGGGTGCATGCGCAATATGTTGGCGAGGTGCTGATGGGCGGCGGCTATGAGAGCGGCTACTGGATGCACGATTATCTCTATTCCTGGGCCTGCACCATCGCGGGCGGCAGCAACGAAATTCAGCGCAACATCATCGCCGAGCGTGCCCTGGGCCTGCCGCGCGAGCCGAAACTGGCGCTGGCATAACAAAGCGGCTCTCTGCGCCCATTGATTCGAGAGGCAATACATGGAGTTCGGTTGGACTGAGCAGCAGGTCGCGTATCGCAACGAAGTCAGGCAAGCCCTGGCGGATCTGCTGCCCGCGGACTGGTATGAAACCTACGTGCCGGAGAGCTACGCCTCCGACCTGCAGGTTGATTTCTCGCGTGATTTTTGCGCGGGCCTGGCCGCGCGCGGCCTGCTGGTGCCGCACTGGCCGGTGCAATATGGCGGCAATGGCAGCGACGACTGGCTGCACTTCATCCTCGGCGAGGAGATGAAGGCCGCCGGCGAGCCGCGCGGCCCGCAATACATGAACATAAACTGGATCGGCCCGACCCTGATGCGCTTCGGCTCCGAGGCCCAGCGCGGCCAGCATCTCGCCGGCATTGCCAGCGGCAAGGTCATCTGGTGCCAGGGCTTTTCAGAGCCCAATGCCGGCACCGATCTCGCGGCGCTGCGCACCAAGGCCGAGCGCCAGGGCGACCATTACATCATCAACGGCTCAAAAATCTGGACCTCCTACGCCCGCAAGGCGGATTGGTGTTTTCTGCTGGCGCGCACGGGCACCGAGCGCAAGGACATTTCGGTATTCCTGATACCCATGGCAACGCCCGGCGTTTCCGTCACTTCCTTCCCCGGGCTCATCAAGGATGGCCATCTGAATGAGGTGTTCTTCACCGATGTGACAATCCCCGCAACCGCCCGGGTCGGCAAGGAAGGGCAGGGGTGGGAGATCATCACCTACGCCCTGTCCTATGAGCGTGTGGGCGTGCCGCGCTACCATACCGGCCTCAAGGCGCTGGAGCTCGCCATCGCCCGGCTCAAGGCCGAAGGCCGTTACGCCGATCCCATCATCCGCGCGCGGGCCGGTGTCATCGCCGCGAAGTTCGAGGCGGCGCGCGTCCTCACCTATCTGGTGGTGGACCAGCGCGTGAAAAAGCTTCCCGCCACGACGGATGCCAACCTCGCCCGCGTCTGCGCCCTGGATGCGGTGAATGAGTTGATGGATTTCCTTACCGAATTCGTGCCCGATTCCTTGCGCGGCGGCGCGACGCTGCTGGAGGATTACTACCGCATCAACATTCCGGCCGGGATAACCGGCGGCACCAACGAGATCCAGCTGGATCTGATCGCCCGCAATGGGCTCGGGCTTCCCACGAGGTAGAGATGGATTACCAACTTGATGATAACCAGCGCGTGCTCCTCTCCGCGCTTCAGACAATCCTGGCCGACCATGCCGATCTGCCGCAGGCGGCGCGGCTCACCTACGCGCATTATCACGCCGGGCTGCAAACCCTGCTGGCTGAAAACGGCTTTCTGCATGTCGGCCGCGACCTTGGCCCCCTCGAAGCCGCGCTGGTCACGATCGAGGCCGCCACCATCCCGTCTTATGTCGAGGTGGCGGGGTCCGCGCTCATCCTGCCCCAACTGCTGCCGCAGGACGATCTCACCGGCCCCATCGCGCTGTTGAACAAGGCTGATCTGTCCAAGCCGCACCGCAATCTGCCCATCGCCGGGTTTGCCCTGGTTGATATGGACGAGGATGCCGCCGTGCTCGCCATCGACCCCGCCGCCATCGAGCCGGTCGAGACCATCCTCGCTTATCCCTATGGCCGCTTCCGCGAAATGCCGGATTTGTCGCGCGCGCGCATTCTGCCCGGCGCCGGGCCGCTGCTGCGGCAATGGTGGCGCGTTGCGCTGTGCGCCGAATTCGCCGGCGCGGTGCGCGCCGCCGTGGCGTTCACCGTTGATTACGTGAAGCAGCGCAAGGTGCTGGGCAAGCCGGTCGGCGCCTATCAGGTGGTGCAGCACCGCCTGGTGCAGTGCCACCAAATCGGCCAGGCGCTGCATTATCTCACCCTGCGCGCCGCCTGGAGCGGCACCGCCCGCGACGCCAGCCTGGCCGCCACCTATGCCCAGCATCACGTCCAGAAGCTGCTGTTCGACTTGCACCAGTTCAACGGCGCCATGGGGGTCACCACCGAGCATCTGCTGCATTTCTGGACATATCGCCTCCGCGCCCTGCAGGCCGAGGCTGGCGGCGTCTCGGCGGCGGCGCTTGATGTCGCCACCCACCTATGGGGCGCCGTGCCCGAACCACGGACGGCCGACGCGCCGAGCCCTGTTAAACACATAGCCGCATAATGGATGATCCGATGGAAACCAGGCTGATGGTTGATGAATTGCGCGATTCGATGCGGCGTCTGCTCAGTGTTGAGAGCGCGCCGCACGCCCTCCGCGCGCTGGTGACGCAAACGGGTGATTTTTACCGTCCGCTCTGGTCGCAAATGGCTGGGCTTGGCTGGTTCGGCCTTAGCGTCGAGGAGATGTTCGGCGGTCTGGGGCTGGACCTCGACGCGCTGCTGCCACTTTACGAGGAGCAGGGCCGTTATCTGACCCCGGTGCCGAGCCTGCCGCTCATGCTGGCGGCGCAAGCCCTGGCAAATGCCGGCACGGCTGGGCAGAAGTCGCTCTGGCTGCCCAAACTCGCCGATGGCACGCTCATCGCCGCGCTCGCATTGCCCCAGTTCGGCGCTGATCTGCCGGTTCTGGACGAGCATGGCCGCCTGAACGGCACGACCGCGCATCTGCTCTACGGCGATTCAGCCGATCTTCTTTTCATTCCGGCTTTGCGCCAATCTGGCGATGTCCGGCTCGTCATCCTCTCCGCCACCGCGCCCGGCCTTGCCGTCACGCCGCATCCGGTCATTGATTCCACACGCCGCCTCGCCCAGGTCACGTTCAGCGACACCGCCGTGGCCGAAGACCAGCAGCTTCTCCTCACCAATGCCGGATGGGAAGCCTTGCTAGACCATGCCGCTGTCGCAACGGCGTGTGATTCCATTGGCGGCGCCGCGCAAATTCTGGACAAGACGATCGAATATATGTGCGTGCGCAAACAGTTTGACCGGCCCATAGGCTCATTCCAGGCGCTCAAACACCGTGCCGCCAGCTGGAAGATTTTGCTGGAGGCGGCAAGCGCGCTCACGCGTCAGGCGGTGCATCTGGTGGCCGGCGGCGCGGCCGGGGCTTCGGCCGCGGCGTCGAGCGCCAAATTCTACGCAGCCGATACCTACGCGGCCATCGCCGAGGATGCCATCCAGCTCCATGGCGGCATCGGCTTCACCTGGGAGCATGATTGCCATCTCTTTCTCAAGCGCGCGAAGCTGAACCAGGTTCTGTGGGGCAGTTCATCCGAGCACAAAGACCGTGTCGCCAGGCTCGCTTTTTTTGATACAGCCGCCAATGCCTGATGCCGCAAGGTGTGAATCGGTGCGCGGCGCAGGCGGCGAGGCGATGAAGACCGGCCTGATCAGGTTACAAAGGCCGCCGTCATGAACATTGTTCATGGCGGCAGCCCGGCTTCTCAGCTGTAAACACCCCTGGCCGGCTGGCGCTTCGGGGGCGTTTTGTTTTCAGCGCTCCGGCCCGATGATGACCCTGGCGCCGTTCAGTTCATCACCAAACCGCACCTGGCATGCCAGCCGTGAGGTCGGCCTGCGGTCCTGCACAATTTCGAGCAGGTCCAGTTCGCATTCCCCAGGCTGGGGAATGCGGGACGCGCTGGCATCGTCCAGAACCACATGGCATGTGCCGCAGGAGCAGCAGCCGCCGCAATTGGTCAGGCCGTGCACCTCCTCTATCCCGGCATCCAGAATCACCTGCTTCAGAGATTCACCGGCCGTACCATAAATTTCCCGCACTTCGCCGGAGCGAAGTGTCACAAACAACTTCGACATTTTAGCCTCCCGATAATTGACTTCACATGGCGTGGTCAGCCGCCGGCCATCGCCTCACAGCGATTTCGTGAGCGCCGGATCCCATTTCAGCGGCAGATGTTCCAGCGCCATTACCAGGCCCGGCCGCCAGTCCAGTGTCTCGATCTTGTCCAGCTCGAATTCCGGAATCCGCTGCAGCCAGATTTCGGTGAACACGCCCATCTCCATGCGCCCGAGCATATTGCCCAGGCAGGTATGAGCGCCGATCGAGAAGGTGATATGCCCACGGTCCTTGCGTTCCAGATCGAACCGTTCCGGTTCGGGGTTGCGGCGCTCGTCCATGCCGGCGGTGGTCAACGGGCACAGCACCATGTCACCCACCGTGAAATGCGCGTCCTTGATCACGACATCCTTCTTGACGATACGGGTCTGGTTGACAACCGCATAACGCCGCAGCGATTCCTCGACGAAGTCCGGAATCCGCGCAGGCTCCGCCCGCAGGCGCGTTTGCAGCGCCTTGTCGCCGGCAAGATGGCGGATCGCGAAAGTCAGCGCGTTGGCAACGGTATCAAGCCCGCCAAGGAACAGCAGAAAACCGATGGATTGCAATTCAGCCTGGGTCAGTTTCTGGCCGCGAACCTCTTCCTGCAGCAGGGCGCTTGCCAAATCCGCGGCGGGCGCGCGGCGTTTCTCCTCGAACAGACCATCGATGATGGAAAAAATGGCACGTTGCAGCTCTTCACGGCGCGCAACCGAGATATGGCTGAAATATTCAGTGACGATTGCCCGGAAATTTTCGAACTGATCGAGCGGCATGCCCATCAGCTCCATGAACACCGAGACAGGAAACCCCGCGCCGAGGGATTCGGTGAAGTCGCACCGGCCCTGGCCGATCACCCGGTCGATCAACCGGTTCGCCCACTCACGCAGCTTTGGCTCCATGGCCTTGATCTGCGCAACGCCCAGATAGCGCATCAGCATCGCGCGGTAGCGTGTATGGTCGGGCGGATCCAGATTAAGCGGAATCATCACATAGTTGTTGAACATTGGCGGAATATGCAGTTCCTTGCTTGAAAAATGCTCGGCATCCTTCAAAATCCGCGCCTGATCCTCATAGCGGGTAGCAATCCAATGTCCCTTGTTGCGTGGGCTCCAGAAGATGTCGGGCGCGTTGGCATGCAGCCAATGCCAGCCCAGATGCAGATCCGTGCGCAGCCGTTCCTCCGTGTAGATATCCCAGTCAAAAATCTGGTCCGGACGTACATGCGCCGGCACATCCCATGAACCCGCAACGTTGCTACCCATGATTTATCACCTCTATTTCTAACATCTTTCCTCCTGCGCCGTTCAAGCCCCACGGCTTGCCCGCGTGGCCGCGATGCGGCGGGCTGAAGCGCGTGCTTCATGCCACAATCTCCCGCGCCACGGTTAAGCTATTTTCGTCGTGTGGTTGACGTTCAGCGTTGAAGTTGTCATGATACAAAAAATGTATTATGTCAAGCAGCCGCCGGCTGCTGGCCGCACCCCAAAAAGCGAGGAAACCATGGGCGAATGTCCTTTTCATTCAGACGATTTCAGCCAGTTCGACCATCATGCGCCGGAGATTCGCAAAAATGCCGAACAATTGTGGCAGCGCCTGCGCGGCACGGAGGGTCTCGCGCATAGCGATCAGTATGGCGGGTTTTACATTGTCTCGCGCAACGCCGATGTGCGCGCGGCGGCCGTGCGCCATAATCTGTTCTCCACCTCCGATGGCGCGGCAATTCCCAAAGAAGACCGCACTCCCCACATTCCCGAGGAAATTGACCCGCCCCTGCAACTGCAATTCCGCCGCCTGCTGGAACCGTTCCTTACCCAGGAGCAGGCCGATGCGCTGGTGCCGGTCATCCGCCGTCATGTCACGGAGCGTCTCGATGCCTTTGGCGGCGCCCAGCGGGTTGATTTTGTAAGCCAGTTCACCGCGCCGTTTCCGGTTCTCCTCTCGCTTGAGCTGTTCGGCTTCCCCAAGGCGGATGCGGCTCTTCTTGTCGATCTCGTCGAGACGTTGATCAATCATCGCGGCACGGATGTCGGCCGTCGCGCCTCCGCGGGCCTCACCGCCTATCTTGAGCGTTTTCTCACCGCCAAGGCGGCGTCGGCGGTTAGCGCCTCGGAGGGCATCGTGGCCTCCATCGCGCTCGGCGAGGTGGAAGGCCGCCCGCTCGAAATGTGGGAAAAAGTCTCAATGACCCGTCTGCTGCTGTTTGGCGGCTTCACCACGGTCAATCTCACCATGGCGATGACGATGTATCACCTCGCGCGTGAGCCTGGCCTGTTCACCCGCCTGCGCGCCGAGCCCGCGCTGATGGCAACCGCGATTGATGAGTTCGTGCGCATCGCCTCGGCTGGCACCTACATCGCCCGCACCGTCATGTCTGACACCGAGTTAGGCGGCACCAAGCTCCACACGGGCGAAAAGCTGCTGCTTTGCTACGGCGCCGCCAACCGCGACCCAGCGATCTTCCGCAATCCCGAGGCCGTTATGCTGGAGCGCGCTCCCAATCCGCATCTTGGCTTTGGCTTTGGCACGCATCGCTGCATGGGGGCCAGTCTTGCCAAGGTGGAAATCAGGGTCATCCTGGAAGAACTCCTGAGCCGCTATGAAGGCTTTGAACCCGATCCCGATCAGCCGGTCATCTGGGGTGAGGGGGAAACACAAGGTCTGAAATCTTTGCCCCTTGTGTTGCACGCGAGGAAAAGCTGACCGTCATTTCAACCGTCCAGCCGGATTTTTAAAAAATACCGGCGCGGGCAGGAAGGATATAGAATTTGGATGTTCATGACACAGCCGGATTAATCAGGCAGCACCTCATCGACCCCTATACCTGCGTCCGGTGCGGCGGTTGCAAGGAAGCGTGCCCCAGCGAGGCGATTTCCTTCGTCAATTATACATTCGTCATCGATGCCAACCGCTGCGATGGCGCCGGCGCCTGCATGGAGCCCTGCCAAACCGGCGCCATTGAGAGTTGGCGTTTGGTGGCGCAGGCTTATACGCCGGAGGACCAATCCAACTGGCAGGCGCTGCCCGAGCAGGATGCGGCGCTTGCCGAGGACATGCCGTGCCTCTCACGCGAGCCCGCCCGCCACACGCCGCGCGCACCCGCCTCGGCGGCCAGGCCGCTGGTCAATCTCCATTCCGCCGCCTATCCTCTGGCAGGCACGGTGGTCCTCAATCAGCGGCTCACGCCGGCTGCAAGCATGTCCGCTATTCACCACATCGTCATCGAATATGATGACAAAAACTTCAAACTTCTGGAAGGCCAGTCGGTTGGCGTCATTCCGCCGGGGCTTGACGAATCAGGCCATCCCTACTTCATGCGGCTTTATTCGGTGGCCAGCGCGCGCGATGGTGAAGGCGCCATTCCCAACCGTCTCGCGCTCACGGTCAAACGTGTCACGGAGGATACCGAGGGCAAACCGCATGAAGGCATCTGCTCGAATTACCTTTGCAACCGCCAGCCGGGCGATATTGTGCAACTCACCGGCCCGTTTGGCACGTCATTTCTTCTTCCAAACGAACAAGCCGCCCGCCTGCTCATGGTCTGTGCGGGCACGGGCATTGCCTCCATGCGCGGCTTTATCGAACGCAAGCGCCTTACCGCGGCAGCCTCGCCCCACGCGCTGATGCTGTTTTGCGGCAGCCGCACTTTAGCTGATCTGCCCTACGGCGAAGCGTTGCACGTCCTCGCGGGGCATCAAATCGATCTTGACCTGTCACTCTCTCGCGTGCCCGGCCAGCCAAAGCGCTATGTCCAGCATGCGCTGCTTGATCGTCACGCCGAAATCGCCGCATTGCTCAACAGCCCGGCGGGCCATGTCTATGTCTGCGGCCTGCGCGGTCTCGAGACGGGCGTTACCGAGGCGCTGCGGAAAATTTGTGAACGTAACGGGCTGGACTGGGCGGAAGTGCATGAGGCCATGCTCGCCACCGGCCGCATCCATTTTGAAACCTATTAAGCACCGCCGCGCGGCGCCCCGAGCAAAAACACCCGCCAGCCCTCATGCCGGCGGGTGTTTTGTTTTCTAAAGCCGCGGCCTTACTTGTTCAGCTCTGCCTCGATGATCTCATGGAAACGGAAGATCTCCTGCTCCATGCCGCCCAGCACCATCTGCTGCACCGCTCCCGTGGCGGCGCCGATGGTTCCCAGTTCCGCGGCCCAGAAATCCTCTTCCGTGGTGATGCGCAGCATGAGCTTTAGCGAGCGCTCATAATGCGCGGTTTCGGCCTCTGTCTCGGGCAGCTTGTCAACCAGAAGATAATAATTGATCACCGTGCGGTCAGTCGCCTGCGGCGAGAGCAGCATGACGCTGATATAATCCTGGCTGGTGATGATGATCGCGCCCGGCAGCAACGTGTAACAGAACACGCCGAATTCGCGGAACGCCTCGAACGTGCTCCGCTCACCAGCCTTGAAGCCGACACGTCCGGACATATGGCAAATATGCGGGCCGATCTGCTCGCAAACCGTGGTGCGATCCGTAAACATCCGCCCAAGAGAATTGGAATGGAGGCGCGCGATATGGTAATTTTCCAAAAACGCATCATGCGTGAGCTTCCAGTTTGAATTCAATTCAAACCGCGCATGTTTCCATAGTTTCTGCTCCGGCAGGGCGATGGCGCTCAGCTCATCCGCCAACGTCCCTTTGATCAGCGAGAAATCCGCCTTTGCCTTATGATCGAGATTGACCCAGATCAACCCGCCCGCCTCCGCTGATTCAAGTTCGATCAAACCAAGTTTGGACTTATCGAGTCCCGGAAACACCTCGGCGCGGGGCAGGGCGACGAGCGCGCCGTCCAGCCCGAAGCTCCACGCATGGTAAGGGCAGGTGATCAGGCTGCCGCCCGAGACTTCCCTGGCCTGGCAGAGCTCCACGGCCCTGTGCGTGCACACATTCACAAAGGCCCGCACAACCCCCTGGGCATCGCGCGTCAGCAGCACGGGCACCTTATAATCCCTGATCACGACATGGCTTTTCGGATGCGGCAGCGCGCCTGAAACGGTAATCGGCACCGGGCGGCCACGGAACAGCTTGTTTATTTCCAGGTTGAACCGTTCTTGCGACACATAAACATCGGTAGGCCTGAAACTGAGTTTTTTGTTGACGTTATGGGGATCGGTATCGTCAAGCCGCGCGATGCGGGCCTGCTGGGCGGGCGTCAGATAATGCAAGCTGGACGCGGCCGATTGTTCGGTCATATTTTTCTCCTGGAAAATCGAGCATGAAACGAAGCACCACACCCATCTGGCGCCACGGGCGCGGTGGTGCGATAGGGACGGTATGTGACATATTACATAAAATGTATATTGTCAATTACACCAGCCACCCCCGGCGCGTAATGTCCGCCTCTGGCGGGCTGGGCCCGACTGCCGCTATAGAATTTCACAGGCTTGCCATGTTTCAGGAGTCCCACGCGCCGTGACTGAAAATCACCTCTCCGCGCCATCCCGGGCGGCCAAGCGCCCCCCGGCTTCTGCCGACCCGGCCCCGGAACTGCCGGCTGACCAGCGCATCATCCACGCGGCCTATGAATGTTTTGAGCGGTTCGGCATCGCCAAGACCAATATCGAGGATATCGCCAAGCATTCCGGCCTCTCCCGGCAGACGATCTATCGCTATTTCAGCGGCAAGGATGACATCATCGAGCATATCTGCATGATCGAGGCCGTGCGGGTGAACAGCGAGGTCCGGCAGAAGCTCGGCAAGTTTGATACTTTCGAGGCGATCCTGGTCGAGACCCTGTTTCTGATCATCAGGATTGTCAGCGCCAACATGTATCTGCGCTCACTGCTTGAAAATGTGGCGGCGCAGTCGATGGTCGCGCAGAAGGAGAGCCGTATTCATCAGATCAACCGCGAAATGTGGGCGCCGCTGCTGGAGCGTGCGGCCGTCAGTGGCGAGCTTGCGGCGGATTTGAACATTGATGATGTCCTCTCATGGCTGTTCCTCACCCAGGCCGCCCTGCAGGTGCGCATCAGCGGCGGTGAGGTCGCGGATCAAGACCTTCGCCACGTCATTCGCCGCTTCGTCGTGCGGCCTCTGCTGGGGCGCTAACTGCCGCGGTGAACGGAGCGGCTTGACGCTGATCCATATTTCCATAATTATGGAAATATGGATCGATCAGACGCCATCACCGCACTGGCCGCCCTGGCGCAGGAAACGCGGCTGGATATTTTCCGCCTGCTCGTGCAGGCCGGGCCCGAGGGCATGCCTGCCGGGCAACTGGGCGAGCGGCTGGGCCTGCCTTCAGCCACGCTTTCCTTCCACCTCAAGGAATTGCGCCATGCCGGGCTGGTGAGCTTCCAGCGCGCAAGCCGCTCCCTGATCTATTCGGCCGAATTCACCAACATGAACGCCCTGCTCGCCTATCTCACCGAAAATTGCTGCCAGGGAGACGCCGCCGCCTGCGCGCCACCTCTCTGCGATGGCGCCAAACGGGTGGCGCCAATCCCCCGGAAACCTGCATGACCGCAAAGGATCATAGGCCATGACAACACAGAAGACGGTGCTGATCCTGTGCACCGGCAATTCCTGCCGCTCGCAGATGGCGGAAGTGCTCCTCCGTCACGATCTCGGCGGCGCTGTGCGTGTGCTCTCGGCGGGCACGCACCCGCAGCCCAAGGTGGCTGAGGGCGCCATCGCGGCATTGCAGGCCGCGGGCCTGCCCACCGAGGGGCTCCACCCCAAGGACGTTGAGGCCGTCATGGGCGAAGAGATCGACCTCGTGGTGACCGTGTGCGACAACGCGAAGGAGACCTGCCCGGTTTTCCCGCGCCCGGTGCCGCGCATGCACATCGCGTTTCACGATCCGCATGGCGAGCCGCTGGAGAGTTTCATCCGCGTGCGCGACGACATCCGCGCGCGCCTGGTGCCTGTCGTTCGCGGCAATTTGGGTTTGTGAGGAGTCATCATGTCCGTGCAATGTGAGGTCAGCGCCAAGGCGGCGCTTGGCGCGAAGATGAGCGTGTTCGAGCGCTTTCTCAGTCTCTGGGTATTCTTGTGTATCGTCGCGGGAATTTTGGCGGGGCAGGTGGCGCCGGGGCTGTTCCAGGCAATCGGCGGCATGGAAATCGCCCAGGTCAATCTTCCCGTCGGGCTACTGATTTGGGTGATGATCATCCCCATGCTGGTGAAGGTTGATTTCGGGGCCCTGCACGAGGTCCGGCAGCATGTGCGCGGCATTGGCGTCACGCTGTTCGTCAACTGGCTGGTCAAGCCTTTTTCCATGACATTGCTGGCCTCCCTCTTCATCGGCCATCTGTTCCGCCCGCTGCTCCCGCCCGGGCAGATTGACAGCTACATAGCCGGCCTCATCCTGCTGGCCGCGGCGCCCTGCACGGCCATGGTGTTCGTCTGGAGCCGCCTCTCAAACGGCGATCCGCTATTCACGCTCTCGCAGGTCGCGCTCAACGACACCATCATGGTCTTCGCCTTCGCCCCCATTGTCGGCCTGCTGCTCGGGCTGTCGTCCATCACCGTGCCATGGGCCACGTTGCTCACCTCCGTGGTGCTCTACATCGTCATCCCGGTCATCATCGCGCAGCTCTGGCGCCGCAGCCTGCTGCAACGCGGGCAGAACATGTTCGACCAGGCGATGGCCAAAATCGGGCCATGGTCCATTCTCGCCCTGCTGCTCACCCTGGTGCTGCTGTTCGCCTTCCAGGGCGCTGAAATCATCAGGCAGCCGCTCGTCATCGTGCTGCTGGCCGTGCCAATCCTGGTGCAGGTCTTCTTCAACGCCACGCTGGCCTACGGGCTCAACCGCGCCTTGGGCGAGAAGCACAGCATCGCCTGCCCCTCGGCATTGATCGGCGCCTCCAATTTTTTTGAGCTGGCGGTCGCGGCGGCCATCAGCCTGTTCGGCTTCAACTCCGGCGCGGCGTTGGCAACAGTGGTCGGCGTGCTGATCGAAGTGCCGGTCATGCTGCTGACCGTCAAACTCGTCACCGCAACCAAAGGCTGGTATGAGCGCGCGGATGCAGCCCCCCGCCACGGCTGAGCTGTAAATCCAACCCCGCGCCCCATCCCCAGGCGGATAAACGCCAGGATGGCATTTTCCACCAATGCCCGGTAAGCTGCGGCGATGAGGAGCCGCCAAAACGCCTAAAATCAACCGGCACGGCCTGCCAATGCCGTCCAGGCGCGGGAGTTGGATGAAAAGCCGATGCAGTGCGTATGCCTATGTATGAAGCGTGAAGCATGCGCGGGCCGCCATGGCGTACAGGCGCGCCGATGGATCTGACACAAACACCCGTATTCTCGCGCCAGACCTGGGAGATTGCCGGCTTTGACGCCTGGAGCAGCGATCTGCGCGCGGTGTGCGGGCATTTCCGGCCGGTCGCGGCGACCCCCGCATCGGGCGTGCGCGGCATGGCCCGGCGCGTTGATCTGTCGGGCCTGACATTCGCGCATGTGGTGAACGATCTTCAGGCGATTACCCGCACATCGGCTGACATCCGTCAGGATGACGGCGAAAACCTCTTCCTGCTGATGCAGCTCGAAGGCGCCTGCGGCGTTGAGCAGAACGAGGCCCGGATAATGCTCGGGGCGGGCGACTGCACATTGGTCGATTCCGCCCGTCCCCTCGCTTTCCAGTTTGGCGGCGCGGTCTCCAACCATATCTCACTGCATTTGCCGCGCGGCGCGCTGCTGGGCCGGCATGTGGCAAAGCCAGGCGCCATAAGGAGGCTGGATGCGCTCGACCCCATGGCCATCGTGCTGCGCGCCCTGGTGGCGAAGCTGGCGTCTCAGCCCGCTGAAGCGGCGGGGCCACTGCGGGAGCTGCTGTTCGATGCGGCCGGCCAGGCTTTTCTGCTGTCCCCGTCCGTGCCGCAAGCGCCCTCAAACCGCCTGCAGCAGACATTTTTGCTGATCGACCAGCATTTGCAGGCGCCCGAACTCACCCCATCCTGGCTGGCGGCGCGGCTGGGCGTGTCGCTGCGCACATTGCAGGATGATTTCCGCCCAACCGGCCAGACCTGCACGGAAGCGATCCGGGAAAAACGCCTGTGCTGGGTGGAGGCACGGCTGCGCCGCGGCGCCGGGCGCAATGGGGAGACAATCGCGGCCCTGGCCTTCGCCGCCGGGTTCAACGACATTTCGTATTTCAACCGTAGCTTCCGGGCGCGTTTCGGCTGCGCGCCGGGCGAGCGCCAGGCCCGCCGCTGAGCGCCCCGCGCTTTTGTCCAATTCCCGCCGCGTTGGGGGCCAAGACGGATCAGTAACCGCCCGATAGCCTGCCGCGACTTAATAATTTGCGGGGAGAAGCCGACATGCGGTCATTTGCTCTGATAATCGACGGCAAACGGGTTGAGACGGCGCAGCGCGCCGAGGTGCGCAACCCGGCTGATGGCGCCATTGCCGGGCTTATGCCGCTCGCCACGCCGGCTGATCTGGACGCCGCCGTGGCCGCCGCCGCCGCCGCCTTTCCCGCCTGGGCCGCCACGCCGGATGCCGAGCGCCAGGCGCTTTGCGGCAAGGTGGCGGATATTATTGAAGCCCATGCCGAGGAGCTGGCGCAGCTGCTCACGCTGGAGCAGGGCAAGCCGCTGAACGGGCTGGGCTCGCGCTTTGAGCTGGGCGGCGCCGTGGCCTGGACGCGCGCCACCGCCGCCATCACCCTGCCGGTGGAAATTCTGCAGGATACGCCAGAAGGCCGCGTGGAGCTGCACCGCAAGCCGATCGGCGTGGTCGGCTCCATCACGCCCTGGAACTGGCCGGTGATGATCGCCATCTGGCATCTCATTCCGGCCATCCGCGCGGGCAATACGGTGGTCAGCAAACCCTCCAGCCTCACCCCGCTCTCCACCATCCGCATGGTGGAGCTGATGAACGAGGTGCTGCCGCCGGGCGTGGTGAATGTGGTGACATGCGAGGGCAGCCTGCTCCCGGCGCACCCGGGAATCAGCAAGGTGGTGTTCACCGGCTCCACCCCGGTCGGCAAAAAGGTGATGCAGGCCGCCTCAACCACGCTCAAGCGGCTAACCCTGGAGCTGGGCGGCAACGATGCCGGCATTGTGCTGCCCGATGCCGACCCGGCCAAAATCGCCGAGGGCCTGTTCTGGGGCGCGTTCATCAATAACGGCCAAACCTGCGCAGCGCTCAAGCGTCTTTATGTGCATGAGAGCGTGCATGACGCGGTATGCGCCGCGCTGGTGGCCTATGCCGCCAACATCCCGGTGGGCGATGGCCGCCAGGAGCAAAGCGTGCTCGGCCCGGTGCAGAATGAGAAGCAGTTCAACCTGGTGCGAGAGCTGGTGGAGGATGCCCGCGCCCATGGCGGCAAGGTTCTGCTGGGCGGCAACCCCGGCAACGGGCCTGGCTTTTTCTACCCGCCCACGCTCATCGCCAATGTTGATAACGGCATGCGCGTGGTGGATGAGGAGCAGTTCGGCCCGGTGCTGCCGGTCATCAAATACACGTCGCTGGATGAGGTGATCGCCCGCGCCAACGCCTCGGAATTCGGCCTGGGCGGTTCCGTGTGGTCA
>JAKBAQ010000012.1 GCA_021808985.1 Pseudomonadota bacterium | reverse complement strand
AAGCACGCCATCTCCCCGTCATCCCCGCGCTGATAAAACCTGCCCTCCCCAAGCGCGCGCAAAATCTCCGGCACCCGCAGCCCCAACGCCTCCAGCCGCGCCGCCACCCACGCCCCGCCCAGCGCGTCGATCAGCTCAAACGGCCCAAACCGCCACGTATAGCCAAGCCGCATCGCGGTATCTATCCCGGCAACATCCTCCCCAATCTCCGGCACCAGCGAGGCCGCATAAGCCAGCACCCGGCCCAGCACGCCCCACGCATATTCCCCATATTTCGTTGATGATTCCAGCAACTTCCGCAAATCGCCGCGCGCCTCGCGCAACAGCCCGTTCTCCACCCGCGCGGCCTCGCGCCACACCAGCCGCCCCGCCGCCGCCGCGCGCAAATCCAGCACGCTCCTCTGCGTCTTTCCATCCGCCCCGCGCGCGCTGCGGTAAAATCCGCCCTTGCCCTTGTTGCCCGTGAATCCCCCGGCCACCAGGCTCGCAAAAATCTCCCCATGCCGGCTCATCGCATGGAACGCATCCCCCGCCCCCAGCAGCCGCCCCAGCGACTCATTCACATGCCGGCCCAGATCGATGCCGACCAGATCCATCAGCCCAAACACCCCGGTTGATGGAAAGCCCATCGGCTTGCCCATCACCGCGTCGGCCTCCTCTATCTCCAGCCCCATCTCCAGCGCCAGCACCATCGCGCACTGCACCCAGTACGCGCCAATCCGGTTCGCGATAAACCCAGGCGTATCCGCGCAATCCACAACGGTCTTGCCCATCCGCTCATCCAGAAACAGCCGCAGCGGCGCAAACGCCTCACCCGCGCCGCCCACCATTTCCAGCAACCGCATATAGCGCGGCGGATTGAAGAAATGCGTGATGCAAAAATGCCGCGCCATCTCCGCCGGCATTCCCGCCGTCAATTCCCGCAGCGGAATCGTCGAGGTATTGGAAGACACCACGGCCTGCGGCTTCCTCACCGCCGCCAGCTTCGCATAAAGCGCCCGCTTCACCTCCGGCGTCTCCACCACCGCCTCCACAATCCAGTCGCAGCGCCCCACCGCGGCCAGATCATCCTCGATATTCCCAGGCCTAATCAGCTTCACCGCCCGGCTGCCCATCAGCGGCGCCGGGTCCATTTTCCCCAGCCGCTCAATCGCCGCGCGCGCCACTTCATTCCTGTCCGCCGCCCCCGGCCTCACCACATCCACCAGCAGCACATCAACCCCGGCATTGGCGGCATGGGCCGCTATGCCCGCCCCCATCACCCCCGCGCCGATCACCGCAACCGCACGTATCTCGCCCATCTCAAACCGCCTCCAATATCGTGGCGATTCCCTGCCCCCCGCCAATGCACTGCGTCGCCAGCGCGTATTTTCCGCCGGTGCGCTTCAGCAGCGCCGCCGCCTTGCCCGTAATCCGCGCCCCCGTCGCCCCCAGCGGATGCCCCAGCGCAATCGCCCCGCCATCCAGATTCACCTTTTCCTGGTCCAGCCCCAGCTCGCGCGCGCACGCCAGCGCCTGGCTCGCGAACGCCTCGTTCAGCTCCACCACATCCAGCTCATGCACTGCAATTCCAGCCCGCCCCAGCGCCTTTCTGGTCGCCGCCACCGGCCCCATGCCCATGATCTCGGGCGCGCACCCCGCCACCGCCACCGCCTTTATCCGCGCCAGCACCGCCAGCCCGTGCGCCTTCGCATAATCCTCCGCGCACACCAGCACCGCCGCCGCCCCATCCGTCAGCGGCGAGGACGTCCCCGCCGTCACACTCCCCGCCGCGTCAAACGCCGGCTTCAGCCCCGCCAGCCCCTCTTGCGTCGTCTCCGCGCGGATGCACTCATCGCGCCCAATTTCGCCGCGCTCATCCACATAAGGCGCTATCTCATCATCCAGCCGCCCCGCCGCCTGCGCCGCCGCCGCCTTGCGCTGGCTCTCCAGCGCGAACACCTCCTGCGCCTCCCGTCCCACATCCCACGCCCGCGCCACGTTCTCCGCCGTCTCGCCCATGCTGATATAAGCCTGCGGCCGCATCGCGTAGAGCTTCGGCGAGGGCATCGGGTTGAACCCGCTCATCGGCACCCGGCTCATGCTCTCCACCCCGGCGCACACAAACACCCGCCCCGCCCCCATCGCAATCGCCCCCGCCGCCATGTGCACGGCGCTCATTGACGACCCGCAAAACCGGTTCACCGTCACCCCCGCCATCTCCACCGGCAGCTCCGCCAGCAGCCCTATCATCCGCGCCACGTTCAGCCCCTGCTCCCCTTCGGGAAACGCGCACCCCGCAATCAGGTCTTCTATATCCTCACACCTCACCCCCGCGCGCGTCACCAGCGCGCGCACCACCTGCGCCGCCAGCTCATCCGGGCGCACCCGCGCCAGCCCGCCCTTGCCCGCCGGCGTAAACGCGGAGCGGACATACCCGGCGATCACAGCATTGGTCATGAATTTTCCCCCTTTTTCATTCCGTTTTCCCCGCCAGCGCCGCCGCGCACTGCCGCTCTATCTCGCCCAGCTCCGCCAGGCTTTCCTCAATCGCCGCGCGCTGCTCGCGCAACGCCGCCTGGCGCTTGCGCACCGCCTGCTGCAACTGGCGCGTCTGCATCTCATGCGCCGGATCGGCGTCATACAAATCCAAGAATTCCCTGATCTCGCGCAGCGAAAACCCAAGCCGCTTGCCGCGCAGAATCAGCATCAGCCGCGCCCGGTCGCGGGCCGCATAAACCCGCGCCACCCCCGCGCGGTGCGGCGCTATCAACCCCTTATCCTCGTAAAACCGTATCGCGCGCGCCGTCACCCCCAGCGCCTGCGCCAGCTGGCCAACCGAATACAAAACCGGCACGGGCGCGGATGTCACGGCAACCCCTCCCATCTCTAACGCATGGCGTCACACCTTAACGTATAGGTCATACCCCCGCCGCTGTCCAGAATTTTCCACCAAAACACTCCAAGGTTGCATTTTCCGCCACTTCCTGGCTTGCTGCCGCCATGCCCCATTTTCCCCGCCGCACGCTCCTGCAATCCAGCGCCGCCCTCGCCACGCTCGCCGCCGCCCAGACCGCCCAGGCCAGCACCGCCAGCGCCCCCGTCATCGCGCTGCGCCTGCTCGAAACCTCCGACCTGCACACCTTCGATGAGAATTATGACTATTTCCGTGACGCGCCAGACAACACCGTCGGCCTCACCAAGGCCGCCACCCTCATCCACGCCGCCCGCGCCCAGGCGCAAAACACCCTGCTGTTCGATAATGGCGACACCATCCAGGGCAACCCCCTGGCTGACTACATGGCCCAGCCCGGCAATCTGGCCCCAGGCCATCTGCACCCCACCATCCGCGCCATGAACACCCTGAACTACGACGCCGCCACCATCGGCAATCATGAGTTCAATTACGGGCTGGATTTCTGCGTAAAAGCCCTCGCCGGCGCCAATTTCCCCTTCTGCTCCGCCAACATCCTCAACGCTGACGGCACGCCCTGGCTGCCCCCAACCCTCATCCTGGAGCGTCACTTCACCGCGCAAGACGGCTCAATCCACCCCCTCAAGATCGGCGTCATCGGCTTCGTCCCGCCCCAGATCATGGAGTGGGACAAAGCCCACCTCACCGGCCGCCTCACCACGATTGACATCGTCGACGCCGCCCAGCGCCACATCCCCGCCCTGCGCCCACAGGTTGATCTCCTGGTCGCCCTCAGCCATTCCGGCATCTCCACCGCCCCGCGCCGCGGCTTTGATGAAAACGCGAGCTACTACCTCGCCCAGATCCCCGGGATTGACGTCATCTTCACCGGCCATTCCCACCGCGTCTTCCCCGGGCCTGACTATGCCGGCCATGACGGGATTGACGCCACCCTCGGCACCCTCAACGGCATCCCCGCCACCATGCCCGGCTTCTGGGGCAGCGATCTGGGCATCATAGACCTCACCCTCACCCAGCAAAACGGCAAATGGGCCGTCACCGGCTTCTCCTGCGCCACCCAGCCCATCTGCGCGCGCGCCGGGCGCACCATCACCCCGCTCGCCGCCAACGACCCCGCGGTCGACTCCGCCGTCGCCCGCGACCACCAAAAAACCCTGGCCTGGATCCGCGAGCCCATCGGCCATCTCAGCCAGCCCCTCAACAGCTACGGCGCCCTCATCGGCACCGAGAGCTCCCTCGCCCTCGTCAACGCCGCCCAGACCTGGTACGCAACCCCGCTGCTCGGCCCCACCAGCCTGCCAATCCTCTCCGCCGCCGCCCCCTTCAAGGAGGGCTACCAATCCCCCGACAATTACATAGACCTCACCGCCGGCACCATCGCCATCAAGGACGTTGCCGACCTCTACATGTACCCCAACACCGTCGCGGCGCTGCGGGTCAACGGCCACCAGCTGCAAAACTGGCTGGAAAAATCAGCCGAAATCTTCAACCGGATCGACCCTGAAAACCCCTCCCCGCAACCCCTGCTCAACCCCTATGTCCCCTCTTATGTTTTTGACGTCATCTCCGGCATCACCTACCAGATTGACATCACCCGTCCCCCCCGCTTCTCCGGCCACGGCAAATTCCACCCCTACACCCACCGCATCACCAATCTGCGCCACCAGGGCGTTCCCATCACGCCGGAGCAGGAATTCATCGTCATCACCAACAACTACCGCGCCGATTCCGGCGGCATCGTCCACAACCCCGCCGCCGTCGTGCTGCGCGCGCCAGACCAAACGCGCGACGTCATCATCCGCTACATCCTGGCCAAAAAAACCCTCACCATCGCCACCCCGCCGGTCTGGTCCTTCGCCCCCATCGGCGCCCCGGTCACGGTCACATTCAGGTCCTCCCCCGCCGCCGCGCGCTACCTGCTGCAAAACCCCAACATCACCTCCCTCGGCGATACCGGCGACGGCTACACCCAATTCGCGCTCACGCTCACATAACCCCCTACCCCGCCACCGCCTCCGCCGCGAAGAACGTCGCCCCCAGCAGCACCGCGTCCAGCCCGAGCGCGAAGCCCAGCCCCAGCCCGTTCGCCACCGTGCCGATCACCACCGGCCCCACCAGAAACCCGGCATATCCCAGCCCCACCACCGCGGGCACTGAATGGTTGGCCGCCATCCCCGGCACCCGCGCCGCCGCGCTCATCACCAGCGGCGCGATATTCCCAGTCCCCAGCCCCACCAGGCCAAATCCCACAATCCCCACCCAGCCCACCGGCACCAGAATCACCAGCCCGAATCCCGCCACCGCCACCGCGCAGCCCAGGCGCATCACCGCCGCCTGCCCCAGCCGCATCGCCACCCGGTCCCCCAGCAGCCGCGCCCCGGCGGTCGCCACCGCAAAGGCGGCATAGCCCAGCGTCGCGCTCGCCAGCGGCATTTCCCGCGCGAAGCGCAGAAACACCGCGCTCCAATCCGTCGCCGCCCCCTCGGTCATGAAGCAGGTGAAGCAGCACAGCCCCAGCACAATCGTCGCCCGGTTCGGCGGCGCCATCCGCGGCCCCGCCGCGCGCGCATCCCCCTCATGCGGCACCAGAAACCCGCTCTGCGTCAAAATCAGCAATATCGCCGAAGCATTGATCAACGCGCACCCGGCATAGGACACCCCCAGCCGCAGCAGCAAAAAACTCGCCACCACCACCGCCAGGCTGCCCAGGCTGTAACAGGCATGAAAGCCCGACATCCGCAGCCGCCCGCTCATGCGCTCCACCACCGCCCCTTGCGCGTTGATCGCGATATCCAGCGCCCCGAACAGCGTGCCATACACGAACAGCAGCGTGGTGAATTCCAAGGCCGAGCCCGCATTCACCAGAAACGGCAGCAGCACCCCCACCCCGGCTGAAACCGTCACCAGCACGGCCCGGCTGCCCCAGCGGCCAACCGCCATCCCGGCAAAGGGCATGCCCAGCAGCCCGCCAATCCCCCCCGCGAACAGCACCAGCCCCAGCATCCCATCGCTCAGGCCGAATTTTATCTTCGAATACGGAACCGTGATCGCCCAGACGGAAATCCCGATCCCCGCCATGAAGAACATCAGCCACATCGTGCGCAGCCGCGCCCCCACCGGCGCCGCGCGCATGGCGGTGCTCAAAGCCTGCGGTTGCCCATCACGGCATGGTAGGCCACCAGCACCACCACCGCCCCCACGACTGCAACGAACAGGCTGTACAAATTAACCCCGCTCACCGGCGCCGCCCCCAGCACCATGAAAATCTTGCCGCCCACCAGCGCGCCCACGATGCCGAGCACCATGTCCAGCATCGGCCCCTTGCCGCGATTATCGACGATATGGCTGCCAATCCACCCGGCCAGCACGCCCAGCACAATCCAACCGAGAACCGACATCCCCATCCCCCCAGAGTTCAGATCGCGGCTCCCTTCAGCCGCTTCACCTCAATCGCCTGCCAGACCACCAGCACCGGCACCGCGATCACGAAATCCCGCGCCCTGCGCATCAGCGAGAGCGAGAGCGCCACATCCGGCGGCACGCCGAAAATCCCGCCCAGCAGCGTATAGGCCGCCTCCTGTATGCCCACCCGCCCCGGCACGAAAAACGCCAGCGCCATGATCGCATGCAGCATCGCCTCGATACATATGGCATCGGCGAAGCTCAACGGCACCCCCATCGCATGAAACCCGACAAACGACGCGCTCGCCGTGCCAAACCAGCACCCCAGATGGAACAGCGCGCAATAAGCCAGCCGGTCCCGCTCGCCATACATGATATCGAGCGAGGCCTGCAGCCGGTCTATGCTCAGCGTCGCCCCCTCGCCCGTCTGCCCCGCTATCCGCGTCGCCAGCGCCCGGAAAACCCTGGCGCCCCCGCCCTGCTGCGCCAGAATCAGCCCAACCCCCAGCACCACGGCAACGCACAGCCCCACCGCCACCGGCACCAGCAAATCGCTCGACGGCGCCTCGCGCGCCAAAATCGAGAGCCCGATGCCGATAAACGTCAGCTGCGCCAAAAACTCGGTGGTGATATCCGCCAGCGTCGAGGCCGTGGCATCGGCGATCCGCACCCCATGCAGCGCCATCACCCGCGCGCCCAGCACATAGCCGCCCACCTGGCTGAAGGGCAGAAACTCCCCGGTGGCGTCGCGCACCATCCGCCCCCACACGCACAGCCAGTAGCTGCCCCGCATCCGGCTGCGCAGCACCATGCGCCAGCACAGCCCCAGCCCCAGCAAAATCCCCAGCTGCACCAGAATATACAAGCCAAAGCCCGAGAGCCTCACCCTGCCCAGCACCCGCAGCACATCCCCCGCGCCGTAGTATATCACCAGCCCCGTGACCACGGCGGTGCCGGCCAGCGCGAAGGCCACCGGCATCAGGCGCAGATGCCGCTTCAAGCCACGGCCACCCGCTTCTTGGGGCGCACGAACAGCCGCGCCAGCCTTGCCAGCCGCGGCATGGTCGTCGGGCGCACCAGCCGCGCATCATACCCCGCCATCCGCCGCTTATCCTCCCGCAGGCAGATATCGATCAGCACCGCCGGGTCCATCTCATCGCTCAGCGCCTTCGAGCCATTGATGGTGAAGTTCGCATCCGCCCCCTCCAGCCCATCCACATCCCGCGCAATCCCGATCCGCTCCCAGATCAGAAAAACCCACACCGCCGCCGTCTTCAGCGCGAAATAGGGCCGCCGCCACAGCGGCATGGCCGCCTTGTGCCAGGCGATCCAGTTGGTGAAGAACAGAATATGCCGTCCCTCCTCCTGCACCACGGGCTCGAAGGTCTCCACCAGCTCGGGCGGAAAATAGCCGGAGCGCCGGGCCATCTCAAACAGCCCGTAGGCGAAGAAACTGTCGATACATTCCGAATAGCCGGTTACCATGAACCCCCATTCCGCATCCACGGGCAGCACATAATCCTCATCCGGCTTCATCGGAATGTCATAGGCCGCCACCAGCCGCGAGAGCACATCCCGGTGCCGCCGCTCCTCACCCGCCATATGCAGCAGCGCCGCCCGCAGCGCCGGGCTCTTCACCGTCTTGGCGAACGCCTCTATGCGCATCGACGCCTTGATCTCCGTCTGCACCGCGATATCCCAGATCGGCAGCGAGGTAATCCGCGCCCTGGTCTCCTCATCCAGCTTCGGCCAGTCCAGCACCGCCGGCTTGTAGGGGTTGTAGGTCTCCTCCAGCAGCCGCGTCAGCATCTGGTAATGCGCCTCGCTGCCCGGCCTAATCTGCCCCGGCTGCGCGAAATCCCAATGCCGCGCCTTGAAATCGGCCTCGGCAACGTTCGAATCATCCATGCCAGCTCCCATGTCCGCTCACGCTTTCCTCAAAAACTGCCGTGGCTTCTACAACAGCGGCGCTGTAATTTACATATGGCCGCCCTTTGGGGCTGGCGGGCCGCGCCCGCGCCACATAAAGAAGCGCGCAGACCGCTCATTATTTCCGGAGTCACGGCTTGAACCACGACGATGTCACGCTTGTAACCGGGGCCACCGGGTTCGTCGGCGCCGCCGTGGCGCGCGCGCTGCACCGCGCCGGGCACCGGCTGCGCCTCACCACCCGCCCCGGCGGCGGCGCGCTCCCGCCCGGCACCCCGCCGGCTGAAATCGTCCCGCTGGACCTCGCCACCCCCGCCACCTTCGCCCCGGCCCTGCGCGGCTGCCGCTATCTCTTCCACGTCGCGGCGGACTACCGCCTCTGGGTGCCCGACGAAGCCGCCATGCGCCACGTCAATATTGATGGCTCCCTCGCCCTGCTGCGCGCCGCCGCCGCCGCCGGGGTGGAGCGCAGCCTCTACACCAGTTCCGTCGCCGCCCTCGGCCTCACCGCTGATGGCTCCCCCGCCGATGAGACCACCCCCATCAAGCCCGAACACCATCTCGGCGCCTATAAAAAATCGAAATATGACGCCGAACAGGCAGTGCGCGCCCTGGCCGCCGCCGGGCAGAACATCGTCATCGTCAACCCCTCCACGCCCGTCGGCCCCGGCGATGTCAAACCCACCCCCACCGGCCAGATGGTGCGCGACGCCGCAGCCGGCCGCATGCCCGCCTATGTCGATACCGGGCTCAACATCGTCCATGTCGATGACGTGGCCCAAGGCCACCTGCTGGCGCTCGCAAAAGGCCGCGCCGGCGAATCCTACATACTGGGCGGCGAAAACCTGATGCTGCGCGAGCTGCTCGCCCTCATCGCCGCGCAAACCGGCCGCAAGCCCCCCACCCTGCGCCTGCCCATCGCCCCGCTCATGCCCCTCGCCTGGGTGATGGAGCGCATCGCCGATATCACCGGCAAAACCCCGCTCATGACCCCTGAAATCCTCGCCATGGCGCGCAAGAAGATGTTCTTCACATCCGCCCGGGCACAGGCCGAGCTCGGCTACCAGCCGCGCCCCGCCGCCGCCGCCGTGGCTGACGCCCTCACCTGGCTGCGCGCCCAAGGCCTGCTGACATGATCGCCACCCTCACCCTGCTCATCTGGCTCTACCTGGTCTTCCTGCACGGAAAATTCTGGGCCTCCGCGCCCGAGCTGCCCCCATCATCGCCGCCTGAGCACCCGGATGTCGACATCATCATCCCCGCGCGTGACGAAGCCCCAACCATCGCCCCCGTCATCGCCTCCCTGCTGGCGCAGGACTATGCGGGCAAATTCCGCGTCATCCTGGTGGACGACAACTCCACCGACGGCACGGCCCAGCGCGCCGGCACCCACCCAAGGCTCACCATCATCACCGGCAAGCCCAAGGCCCCCGGCTGGTCCGGCAAGCTCTGGGCGCTGCAACAGGGCGTGGAGGCCAGCGCCGCCCCCATCATCCTCTTCGCCGACGCTGACATCACGCACGACCCGCGCCATCTCTCCGCCCTCGTCACCCGCCTGCTCACCCCCCGGGCTGACATGGTCTCCGAAATGGTGCGCCTCAACTGCACCTCCCTGCCGGAGCGTTTCCTCATCCCCGCTTTCGTGTATTTCTTCCAGATGCTCTATCCCTTCGCCCTGGTGAACGACCCGCTCAAATCCACCGCCGCCGCCGCCGGCGGCACGGTGCTCATCCGCCGCGCCGCCCTGGCGCGCATCGGCGGGCTAAACACCATCAAATCCGCCCTCATTGACGATGTCTCCCTCGCCCGCGAGGTGAAAAAATCCGGCCCCATCTTCCTCGGCCATTCCGGCCTCGCCACCTCCATCCGCCCCTACCCCCACGTGGCCGACATCTGGAACATGATCACCCGCACCGCCTTCACCCAGCTCAACCACTCCGCCCTCATCCTGGCCGGCACCATCCTCGGCCTCGCCCTGGTCTGGCTGGTCGCGCCCTATGAGGTGCTGCACGGCCATGGCTGGCCCTTCCTGGCCGGCCTCGCCGCCTCGGCGCTGGCCGTGGCCAGCTACCTGCCCACCCTCGCGCGCTACCGCCAGCCCAGGCTCCTCGCCCTGGCGCTGCCCTTCATCGCCCTGTTCTACATGGCCGCCACCATCGCCTCGGCGGTGAATCACTGGCGCGGCGCCGGCGCCCAATGGAAAAACCGCGCCTATGCGGGGCCCGGCGCATGAGCCCCGCCACCACCGCCAATGTCGAGGCCTGGTCCGGCAAGGACAAGGCCGACGAGAACTTCCCCGTCGGCTCCCTGCTCATCCGCCGGGAGCTGCGCGCGCACGTCCACGCCTATTACACCTTCGCCCGCAACGCGGATGACATCGCCGACTCCCCAACCCTCTCCCCGGCCGAGAAAATCGCCCGTCTGAACATCATGGAAGACGTCCTCACCGGCGCCCGCGCCGAGGGCTCCCCCAGCGCCGCGCGGCTGCGCGCCTCGCTCGCGCAATCGGGCGTCTCCGCCATCCACGCGCGCGAGCTGCTGGTCGCCTTCCGGCAGGACGCAACGCAAACCCGCTATGCTGACTGGGCAGCCCTGATGGATTACTGCCGCTACTCCGCCGCCCCGGTCGGCCGCTACGTGCTCGCCCTGCACGGCGAGGACAAAGCCACCTGGCCCGCCTCCGACGCCCTCTGCGCCGCGCTCCAGGTGCTCAACCACCTGCAGGATTGCGCGGCCGACCTGCGCGGCCTCGACCGCTGCTACCTCCCGCAAGACCTTCTGAGCCAGGCCGGCTGCAAGACCGACGATCTCGCCCGCGATGAAACCACCCCCGCCCTGCGCGCCGTGTTCGATCAGATGCTCACCCTCACCGAGGCGCTGAACCAGACCGCCGCCGCCCTGCCCGGCCTCGTGCGCGCGCGCCGCCTGCGCATGGAAACCGCCATCATCGCCCGCCTCGCCCGCCGCCTCACCGCGCGGCTGCGCCATGGCGACCCGCTGGCCACCCGCGTCAAGCTCAGCAAGGCTGATTTCATCGCCGCCACCCTGCTCTCGCTGGGCCGCCTCGCATGAGCGCGCCGCCCTCCCCCAGCGCCTATGTCACCGCCCTGGTGAAGGCCTCCGGCACCTCCTTCTATCACGGCATGAAAATCCTGCCCCCGCCCCGGCGCGAGGCGATGTACGCCATCTACGCCTTCTGCCGCGTGGTTGACGACATCGCCGATGACGACACCGTCCCCTTCGCCGAAAAACGCGCCGCGCTGGATTCCTGGCGCACCCGCATCGCCGCCCTCTATAATGGCCAGACCGACGGCCCCATCACCCTCGCCCTGCTCGATGCCGTACAGAAATTTGATTTGCGGCTCTCAGACTTCCAGGACATCATCGATGGGATGGAGATGGATGCGGGAGATCCCATCATCGCGCCGAGCCTCTCGGCGCTGGACCTCTATTGTGACCGTGTGGCATCGGCCGTCGGGCGTCTTTCCGTGCATGTCTTTGGTGATTCCTCAGCCCCCGCGCAGGATGTCGCCCACGCCCTCGGCCGCGGCCTGCAGCTCACCAACATCCTGCGCGATGTCGGCGAGGACGCGGCGCGCGGCCGCCTCTATCTGCCGCGGGAATTCCTGGAAGAGGCCGCCATCCCGCCAGATCCCCAGGCCGCCCTCGCCTCGCCCGCCTTGCCCCAGGTCTGCGCCCGCCTCGCCGCCATGGCCGAGCAGCAATTCGCCCTGGCTGATGCCGCCATGGCCCGCTGCAACCCGCGCGCCATGCGCCCGGCGCGGCTGATGCAGGCCAGCTACCGCCCCCTGCTCGCCATCCTGCGCCGCCAGAACTTCAACTACGCCGCCCCGCGCGTCAAACTCCCGGCCTGGCGCAAGCTGGTGCTGGCCGCGCGCCTGCTCGCCGCGTGAGGGCATCATGAAAGTCCATGTCATCGGCGCCGGCCTCGCCGGCCTCGCCGCCGCCTGCCAGCTCACCGAGGCCGGGCACCAAGTCGTCCTCTTCGAGGCCGCCAAAACCGCCGGCGGCCGCGCCCGCTCGCATTATGACCATCAGCTCGGCTGCCGGATCGACAATGGCAACCACCTGCTGCTCTCCGGCAACATCGCCACCCTCTCCTACCTGCACCGCATCGGCGCCAAGCGTTCCCTCACCGGCCCCGCCAGCCCCATTTTCCCGTTTCATGACCTGCGCACCGGCGAAAGCTGGACCCTTCGGCTCAACCAGGGCAGCATTCCCTGGTGGGTCTTCTCGCCCAGCCGCCGCGTCCCCGGCACCCGGCTGCACCATTATCTCGGCCTGCTCAAACTGCGCAAAGCCACCCAGGCTGATCTGGTGGCCCCCCTGCTCGCCAGCACCGGGCCGCTCTACACCCAGCTTCTGGAGCTGCTGGCCGTCTCCGCGCTCAACACCAGCCCGCAGGTGGCCGCCGCCGCCGCCCTGCGCAGCGTGTTCGAGGAAACCCTGGAGCTGGGCGGCTACGCCACCATCCCCCGCTATGCCCGCGTCGGCCTGTCCGAAACCTTCGTCAACCCGGCGCTGGACTGGCTGCTCCACCACGGCGCCGACATCCGCCTCGGCGAGCGCGTCACGGCGCTCACCCCCACCCAGGCAACCGTGCTCGCCGTGCCGCCCTGGGCCGCGGCCGAGCTTGTGCCCGGCCTCGTCGTCCCCACTGAGTTCGAGTCGATCTACAACCTGCACTTCAAATACGCCCTGCCCCCCGGCGAGGCCGGCTTCTGGGGCTTTCTCGGCGGCATCACGGAATGGGTCTTCGCCCATAGCGAGGTGCTCTCCGTCACCATCTCCGCCGCCAGCCGCTATGTTGATTTCAGTCCCGAGCGCATCGCCGCCAAGGTCTGGGGCGAAATCGCCAGCGCCTTCGCGCTGCCGCCCGAGCTGCCGCCCCACCGCGTCATCTGGGAAAAACGCGCGACCATGCTGGCCACCCCGGCGCAAATGGCTCGCCGCCCCAAAACCCGCACCGCCAACCCCAACCTCATGCTCGCCGGCGACTGGACCGACACCGGCCTCCCCGCCACCATCGAAGGAGCGATCCGCTCCGGCAACGCCGCCGCCCTGGCCCTCATGGCCACCTTCAAAAACTAGCGCCCCGCCATTCCGGCGGGAGAACCCTGAAAATGTTAAGGATAATTCTCAAAAGTTTTTTGGGGCCTGGCCCTTTTTTGCAAAAAAGGGCCAGAATCTTGGGGAGCTTTTTATAAAAAGCTCCCCAAGCCCCGCAAAAATTTTTAATAATTTCAATTCTTTATAAGAGAAACTCTTAAAACAATCTCTTAAAGTTCGCTCGCCACGCTGTTGAACGTGTTGGAAACCCCCGTCCCCACCGCGCTCACCGCCCCAATAATCACGACCGCAATCAACGCCGCGATCAACGCATACTCAATCGCCGTCACGGCCCGGTTGTCAGCCCGCAGCCGCAACGCCGTTTGCAGCAAAACTGTCATCATTTGTAAGCCCTTCCCCGTTTGCATTGATAAGTTGCGTAACCCAGTAGCGCGGCTCACGTTATCACGAAAAGTTTACCGAAGTATACAAAAACCATACGAAATTTTAACCACCACCCCCCACCCATGCCGCCCCTTGGCGCGGCGCCGCCGGTTCACTAAACACAAGCCATAATGTCAGACACTGAAACCACCCGCTACGATTTCGCCACCGCCGAGCCGCACTGGCAGGCCGCCTGGGAGGCCGCCGCCCTGTTCAAGGCGGCGGACACACCCACCTCCGGCAAGCCGAAATATTATGTGCTGGAGATGTTCCCCTACCCCTCGGGCAAAATCCACATGGGGCATGTCCGCAACTACACGCTGGGCGACGTCGTCGCCCGCTACAAGCGCGCCAGCGGCTATGATGTCCTGCACCCGATGGGCTGGGACGCCTTCGGCCTGCCGGCTGAAAACGCCGCCCGCCAGCGCAAGACCGACCCCGCCAGCTGGACCTACGCCAACATCGCCACCATGCGCGCCGAGCTCAAGCGCATGGGCCTCTCGCTTGACTGGTCGCGTGAATTCGCCACCTGCGACCCTGAATATTACGGCCAGCAGCAAAAAATCTTCCTGGATTTCTGGGCCGCCGGCCTGGTTGAGCGGCGCCTGAGCGCGGTGAACTGGGACCCGGTGGACCATACCGTCCTGGCCAACGAACAGGTGATCGACGGGCGCGGCTGGCTCTCCGGCGCCCTGGTCGAAAAAAAGAACCTCTCCCAATGGTTCCTCAAAATCACTGATTACGCCGAAGACCTCCTCGAGGGCCTGAAATCCCTGCCGCGCTGGCCCGAGCGGGTGAAGCTGATGCAGGAGAACTGGATCGGCCACTCCCAGGGCGCCGAGGTCACTTTCGCCCTCACCACCCCGCTCGCCGGCATCGGCTCCATCGCCGTCTACACCACCCGGCCTGACACCCTCTTCGGCATGTCCTTCCTCGCCATCGCGCCCGAGCACCCGCTGGCCCAGGCGGTCGCGCAATCCAGCGCGCCGGCCGCCGCCTTCCTGGCTGAATGCGCCGCCCAGGGCACCTCGGAGGCCACCATCGAGCAGGCCGAGAAAAAAGGTTTTGATACCGGGCTGCGCGTCACCAACCCGCTCAACGGCCAAACCTACCCGGTCTGGATCGCCAATTTCGTCCTCATGGATTACGGCACCGGCGCCATTTTCGGCTGCCCCTGCGGCGATGAGCGCGATTTTGAGTTCGCCACCAAATACACCCTGCCCATCCCCATCGTCATCGCCCCCAGCGCCGAGGCCATCCCCCAAACCCTCACCAAGGCGCTCGACGGCGAAGGCGTCATCGTCAATTCCGGCTTCCTCACCGGCATGCCCACCGCCCAGGCCAAGCCCGCCGCCATCGCCGAACTGGAACGCTCAGGCGCCGGCAAGGCGGTGCAGAACTGGCGCCTGCGCGACTGGGGGATCTCCCGCCAGCGTTACTGGGGCTGCCCCATCCCGGTCATCCACTGCGCCGCCTGCGGCCCGCAGCCCGTCCCGGCCAGCCAGCTCCCGGTCCTCCTGCCGCGGGACGTCACTTTTGATCGTCCCGGCAACCCGCTGGACCACCACCCCAGCTGGGGCAACGTGCCCTGCCCCAAATGCGCCGCCCCCGCCCGGCGCGAGACCGACACGTTCGACACCTTCATTGACAGTTCCTGGTACTTCGCCCGCTTCTGCGCGCCCCACGCCGCCACGCCCACCAACCCCGCCGCCGCCGCTCACTGGCTGCCGGTGGACCAATATGTCGGCGGCATCGAGCATGCCATCCTGCACCTGCTCTACGCCCGCTTCTTCACCCGCGCGATGCAAAAAACCGGTCACCTCGCCCTGCGCGAGCCCTTCGCCGGCCTCTTCACCCAGGGCATGGTCACGCACGAATCCTATAAGGACAGCCAAGGCAACTGGCTCTACCCCGAAGAAGTGCTGAAAACCCCCGAAGGTGCCCGCCACGCCACCACCGGCGCGCCCGTCACCGTCGGCCGCATCGAGAAAATGTCCAAATCCAAGCGCAACACGGTAGACCCCGGCGTCATCATAGACCGTTTCGGCGCCGACACCGCCCGCTGGTTCGTCCTCTCCGACAATCCGCCCGAGCGTGACGTGGAATGGACCGAATCCGGCATCCTCGGCGCCAACCGCTTCGTCCACCGCCTCCACCGCCTGGCCCTCGCCATCGCCGCCGAGCCGCGCGCCGACGCCCCCGCAACCTTCACCGGCGAGGCCAAAAAACTCCGCCAGCTCACCCACCGCACCATCGCCGCGGTCAGCGAGGCGCTGGACAGTTTCACCTTCAACCTCGCCGTCGCCCGCATTTATGAGCTTGCCGGCGCCCTCGCCGGCGCCACCCCGGCCGACCCCGCCTTGCTCTGGGCCCGCTTCGAGGCGATCGAGACCATCTCCCACCTCATCGCGCCGATGATGCCCCACCTCGCCGAGGAAATCTTCGCCGCCCTGCGCCCCAACAGCGGCATGGTCGCCACCAACCCCTGGCCCAAGGCCGACCCCGCCTACCTCACCGTCGATGAAGTCACCATCGCCGTGCAGGTCAACGGCAAATTGCGCGGCACCGTGCTGCTCCCCGCCGGCGCCACCGCCGCCACCGCCGTGCCGATTGCCAAGCAGGCCGTCGCGGGCGCATTACAGGGGCAGCTCATCGTCAAGGAAATCTGCGTACCGGACAGGATCGTGAACTTTGTCGTCAAACCCGCGTAAATTCCTTCCCGCCCTGGGCCTGCTCGCCCTCGCCGGCTGCGGCTTCACGCCGTTATACAGCCAAAGCGGCCCCGCGAGCGTCACCCAGCAGCTTGATACCGTGGCCGTCGCCAACATCCCCGAGCGCCCCGGCCAGATGCTGCGTGAAAGCCTGGAAACCCAGCTCCACACCGCCGGCGCCCCCACCCGCGAGCTGTACAGCCTCAGCGTCGCCTACACCATCAGCACCGCCGGCATCGGCGTCCAGCAGGATACCGCCACCACCCGCAACCGCCTCAACGCCACCGCCGGCTGGGTGCTCACCCCCATCGGCGGCGGCGCCCCGCTCGCCTCCGGCACCGCCACCACCGAGGACGCGGCCAACATCGTCGACCAGCAATATTTCGCCCTCACCCTGGAGACCGACACGGTCAACCAGCAGCTGGCCGACACCATCGCCGCCCAGATCACCAGCCAGCTCGCCGCCTATTTTCACAGCCACCCCGGCGCATGAAGCTTGACGCCGGACGCATCGATGCGTTCCTGAAAAACCCCGGCACGCCGCTCGTCCTCATTTTCGGCCCGGATTCCGGCCTGGTCGCCGAGCGCGGCCTCGCCCTGGCGCGCGCCATCCCCGGCACGCTGGAAGATCCCTTCCGCTTCACCGAGCTGCACAACCCAGACCCCGCAACCCTCCTGGCCGAGGCCACCGCCGCCTCCCTCACCGGCGACCGGCGCGTCGTGCGCGTGCGCGACGCGCACGAATCCCTGGTCAAACCGCTCGAAACCCTGCTCAAATCCCCGCCCGAGGCGCTCATCATCCTGGAAGCCGGCGAGCTGACCGGCAAATCCAAGCTGCGCGCGCTGGCCGAAAAATCCCCCGCCGCCACCGCCATCGCCTGCTACGCGATCGACCCCGCCCGCCTGCCCGCCGTCATCACCGCCCGGCTGCGCGCGCAGAACATCACCATCGAGCCTGACGCCGCCACCTGGGTCGCCAGCAACGTCTCCGGCGAGGAAGGCCTGCTGCGCCAGGCGCTGGAAGTCCTGCTGCTCTATGCCGGCGCCACCCAGCGCCTCGCCCTGTCCGATGTCTGCGCCGCCCTGGCCGATGGCGGCGACAGCTCCGTCCAGGAGGCGATCGACGCCACCATCACCGGCGACCCCGCGGGCACTGACCGTGCCTTAACCCTGGCCTATGACGAAGGCCAGTCCCCGGTCGGCATCCTGCGCGTGCTGCTGGGCGAGCTGCTGCGCCTGCGCCTGGCCGCCGGCGCCATGGCGCAAGGCGCCTCCGCCGCCGAGGCCATGGCCGCCATCCGCCCGCCGGTCTTCTTCAAGCGGCAACCCCTGGTCACCCGCGCCCTTAACATCTGGACCCTGCCCACCCTCACCGAGGCCATCGCCGCCGCCCTGCGGGCCGAGGCCGCCTGCAAGCAAACCCTCACCCCCGACCAGGCTTTCTGCCGCCAGACCATGCTGGCCCTGGCCTCGCGCGCCCGCGGCGCGGCGCGCCGCTAGCCCCACGCCCCACACCCGGCCACACCGCCCCGCACAATGTGCCCATCGCGCCACAGCCATTTGATATTCTTAGAAAATTTAAAGAGAGTCATTGACAATTCCGTAAGGAAGTCCTGTCATGCTGCGCAAGCGGCCCGCCTGATATGAGCGCCCGCGGGATATGAGGATTCTGGAAATGTCACATCGTGGAACCTATCGCCGCGCTGTCCTGTTTGGCGCGGCTCTGCCGCTCGCCGCCCTCTTGGGCAGCCAGGCCGCCCTCGCGTCTGATTCCCTGCCCGGTGACGGCATCGCCCCGCCCGCCAACGTCAATATCGGCATGCTCTACAACATCTTCACCGATGCCGGCGCCGTGGGCAACATTCGCGGCCACAGCTACAGCCGCAACACCCATATCTCCATGGATATCGTGGTCGCCCGCTACATCCGCACGTTTGACATCAACGGCATCCTCTCCGGCGTGCAGTTTTATGTCCCCTATGTCGGCTTCCTCGGCGGCCAGGAGGCGGGCATTTCCAACATCCCCGGCCCATATGTTTCCGCCCTTGGCGGCCAGCTTCCCTCCTACGGCGCCGGGCGCGCCAACCTCTCGCACAATAGCGGCTTCGGCCAGCCATATTTCGGCGTGTTCTCCTATGTGCTCAACCACCCGGGCAGCGGCACCTACGGCGTCATCGCCCCCTGGGTAGCGCCGCCCCTGGCCACCTTCGGCCGCGGCGCCAACCTCAATCCCGGTCAGAACACCTGGACCTACGAGCTGGAGCTCGGCTTCCGCACCGTTCTCTTCGGCACGCCCACCACCCCCAACCTGGCCGTGGAGCTGTGGAGCGAGAGCTATCTCTTCGGCGCCAATTCCGGCTCCGCCTATGTCTCGCCCGAGGTCTCGGCCAACAGCATCCCCTCGGCCTACAACACATATAACTACCTCAGCGGCGGCCTCATCCCCAACACCAACCCGCTGCAGGCCAGCCAGGTCATTCCCGGCACCTTCCATGAGCAACCCTCGCAGGAATTCCGCGTCTACCTTCCTTATGAATTCGCCCCCTCCATCGGCGCCTTCATCGCCCCCGGCTTCTTCCAGTCCTTCGGCGGCAAGCAAACCTATAATCTCCAAGGCGGCGGCACGCTCGATTCCGGCAACCGCACGAACGAGACCCAGCTGCGCCTCGTCGGCTCCACCTTCCTCTCGCCAACCCTGCAAATCATGGCCATCGGCGAGTATGACATCGCCTCCCATGGCGGCCCGCTCAACCGCAATATTGAAATCCGCCTCGCCACCATGTTCTAAGAGACTGTTTCAGCCGTCTCTTCAAAAACCTTAAGGATAATTCTCAAAAGTTTTTTGGGGTCTGGCCGTTTTTCGCAAAAAATGGGCAAAATCTTGGGGAGCTTTTCATGAAAAGCTCCCCAAACCCCGCAAAAATTTTTAATAATTTCAATTTGTTGTAATAAAAAACGTTTAAGGCAGTCTCTAAGCCTCATCCGCAAGCCAAAGCGCCGCCGCGAAATTTGAAATTCCCGCCGCGCCACGCTAGACAAACCAGAATGCCCCACCCGCGCACCCACCTGCCAGCTGAGCGGGCCTCCCACCTGCGCCGGTTCGCCAGCCGCGTCACCTTCATCGTCGCCGTGCTCCTGCTCGCGGTCAAAATGGCCGCCTGGCTCGCCACCGGCTCGGTCGCCCTGCTCTCCTCCGCGGTTGATGGCCTGGTCGACGCCGTCACCTCCTTCACCACCTTCCGCGCCGTGCGCATCGCCGAGCGCCCGCCCGACCGTCGCCACCGTTTCGGCTACGGCAAGGCCGAGGCCCTGGCCGGCTTCACCCAATCCCGCTTTCTGTATGGCGGCGCCCTGGTGCTGGCCTTCCAGTCCATTGAGCGTCTGGCCTTCCCCGACCCGGTGAAGCAGATCGGCTTTGGCCTCTGGGTCAGCCTCATCAGCCTGCTCGCCGCCGCCGGCCTGGTCATCCTGCAAACCTGGGTGGTGCGCCAAACCACCTCCACCGCCATCGCGGCTGACCGTGCGAACTACCTGGCCGATGTCGCGGTCAACCTCGCCGTGCTCGCCGCCCTCACCCTCATCCACTTCACCGGCTGGAACCGGATAGACCCCGCCTTCGCCCTCGCCGTCGCCGGCTACATGTACTGGAACAGCCGCGGCATCGACACTGACGTCCTCAAGCAGCTGCTTGACCGTGAACTCCCCCCCGATGAGCGCAAGCGCATCGAAACTGAAATCCTCGCCTGCCCCGGCGTGCGCGGCGTGCACGACCTTCGCACCCGTGACTCCGGCGACCGCGCCTTCGTCGAATTCCACATGGAGGTTGACGCCCACCTCACCATCACCCAGGGCCACGCCATCAGCGACGCCGCCGAATCCGCCGTGCGCGCCCTCTTCCAGCCGCAGCTGGTCGAGGTCATCTCCCATCTCGAGCCCGCCGGCATCAAGGATGAGCGCCTGGACGACCGGGTCGCCTAACCCCGCCCCATTCCGTCAATAATATTCAACACCACCGGCCTTGCGTTGCGCCACGGCCATGCCAATACTAGTCCCTCGCGGCCCCTGGCGCGCGGGAGAAAACAACATGGCGATCAGCGTTTTTGATTTGCTTAAAATCGGCATCGGCCCCTCAAGCTCTCACACTGTCGGTCCCATGCGCGCCGCCCTGCGCTTCGCCACCGGCCTCGCCGAATCCGGCCAGCTCACCCAAACCGCGCGCATCCAGGCGGAATTATACGGCTCGCTCGGCGCCACCGGCCGCGGCCACGGCAGCGACAAAGCCGTCCTGCTCGGCCTGCAAGGCGAAGCGCCCGACCAGGTAGACACCGCCACCGTCCCCGCCAAGCTCGAAGCCATCCGCGCCACCCACAGCCTCAACCTGCTCGGCCGCCACCAAATCGCCTTCACCGAGGCTGATGACCTGCTCTTCCACAAGCGCGCCTCCCTGCCCTACCACCCCAACGGCATGCGCTTCACCGCCTTCGCCGCCAGCGGCGCGGAGCTGCGCAACCGCGTATATTATTCCGTCGGCGGCGGCTTCGTCGTCAACGAGGAAGCCGCCGGCTCCGACCGCATCGTCCCCGACCAGACAACCCTCCCCTACGAATTCAAATCCGCCAAGCGCCTGCTGGAGCTTTGCGCGGAGAACAACATCTCCATCAGCCGCCTCATGCTGGAGAACGAGAAATCCTGGCGCACCGGGCCAGAAATCCGCGCCAGCCTGCTCAACATCTGGCAGGTCATGCAGCAATGCGTGCGCGCCGGCTGCACCACCGAGGGCACCCTCTCCGGCGGCCTGAAAGTCCGCCGCCGCGCCGCCCAGCTCCACCGCCAGCTCTCCAGCCAGCCCGAGGCCGCCCTGCGCGACCCGCTGACCATCATGGACTGGGTCAATCTCTACGCCCTCGCCGTCAACGAGGAAAACGCCGCCGGCGGGCGCGTCGTCACCGCCCCCACCAACGGCGCCGCCGGCATCATCCCCGCCGTCCTGCATTACTACACCCGCTTCGTCCCCGGCGCTGACGATTCCGGCGTCATCGCCTTCCTGCTCACCGCCGCCGCCATCGGCATCCTTTATAAGGAAAACGCCTCCATCTCCGGCGCCGAGGTCGGCTGCCAGGGCGAGGTCGGCGTCGCCTGCTCCATGGCCGCCGGCGCGCTGGCCGAGGTCATGGGCGGAACCCCCGCCCAGGTCGAAAACGCCGCCGAAATCGGCATGGAGCATAATCTCGGCCTCACTTGCGACCCCATCGGCGGCCTCGTCCAGGTCCCCTGTATTGAGCGCAACGCCATGGGCGCCATGAAGGCCATCAACGCCGCCCGCATGGCCCTGCGCGGCGATGGCACCCACTTCGTCTCATTGGACAAAGTCATCCGCACCATGCGCCAAACCGGGGCTGACATGAAAACAAAATACAAGGAAACCGCCCGCGGCGGCCTCGCCGTCAACATCATCGAGTGCTGACCCACCCGCCCTTCCATCATGCCAGCGCAAGCTCGCATCCCACCAAAAACAAACCCTCCCAAAATTCGTAGGATGGGTAAGCGCCGCGCCACCCATCAACGCGCCATGAGCCCAACGGCCAGCACTCCGCCCGCACATCCGTTCACCGCCCGTCAGCTTACGGTCCGCGAAAAGGAATACCGGACATTCGCATTACGGCAAGGCCGGGCCGGAAACGGAATGGCGGCTTGGGAGCGGTGAATAAAAGAAAGCTGACAATGCCGACCCGTGGTTGCGCAGAAAATACTGGCACTTTTACCCGGCTATTTAACCTCCACGCCGGGAATTACAACATACCATGTGGCAGCCTGAGCTAGTCCGGACTTTTGTTTTTCAGAGAACTGCTTTTTCTGAGCGGGTAACCAGACCTGCCCATGGTACGGATTGTCGGGAGCATCCGGGTCATTCTTAACGGGATCGTATCCAACCCACAGACTAAGCCCTCTTATAACGCTCGCAGAAAATGCAACCGCTCCCGTAAAAATAGGCGTTTGGACAAATGTTCGAGGATCCAAGTTATCAGCTAGAATGAGCGCCTCAATGTCGACCGACAACCCTTCCTTCAGGCCTGAAGACTTACTATATGCTTTGGACGAGATGCGGTTCTGCTGCCTGTTGCTATCCCAGACAACATGTTGTTTCGGGTTAATCCGCCGAATGATAATGTCATCATTGCCGATTTTCCGCTCGTCATAAGGATCGACCGACAAAAGGTTAAGCCCTCCGAGCAGTCATCGTCGGTGTGGCAGTTTGTGTCTGTAAGCTGGCGATCCAATCTCGAACTGCCGTAAAATCCGTCTGGAGTTCCAGCTCTTCGACCGTGGCCGTCGCAATATCGCGCCGCATGGCATTTACTTCGTACGGTGCCGAAACATCAAGCTCTATATCAAAACCGCTAGAGTGCCACTCGATTTGGATACTGCCATCAGATCCAGGAACAAGCTGAGGCGCATCTACGCCCGCGATATACAAACGTTCCAGAAAATTTGCTGCAAAAATTGCACAGTCAAACGTCACTGGAGGGCCGGAGTAACCGTCCCATCCCACCGGAAGACTCACCAGTTCATTGAACCGCTGCCTTAATGTCTCGACCCACGGAGAATTCGGCATACCAACCCTGACGGCGGTGGTATCGGCGAATTGGTATATGGCACCACTGACTGTAGCAGCGCCCACGCTGGGTATCGCAACGCTTGGGCGCTGTTCTTGGTACACCGAACTTGTACGGTTCATACGACTAAGTGCATTCATCCTTGTATCCCCCACAGCTCATGTGCAAATCTTGTTGTCAAATCTGCAAACCGTCGGACAATTACCTCTCGGCCCTCAGTGAGAAACTTAAATGCGTCATCCCGACTGGCGCCCGCCGGCTTTCCACGGAATGTCAGGGTTAGTCTGTACGCTTTCTGTTTTCCGTCCGGTGAACATGCTGACTGTATTTCTTGAAGCAGGCGAGCGTATGGTTGACGTTCCGCATTGTAGATGACATCAACCAAAGTAATATTTACCCCTTCAAAATCTTTAGAAACATTCTTCCAGATTTTGAATAAATTTTCAGCCTCTGCGAATGACTCTACTTTTATGATGTTGATATACGCGATTTCGGCTTGATTTACCTGGAGCGAGTGCCCGAAACGCTCCTGGAATAGCGACTCTATCTGCTCCAGGCTTTTAGCGTAAGCCGTCGCGATGCTTTCAAAACGAGGGTAGGGCTGCTCGTTTGGAGCCTTCCGCCAGTTAGCCAATAGGCGATCTGGCTGGAACTGAAGCAGATGGTTTTCGCTCGGAGAAATAAACCAGACCCGCCCGACACCAGATGCCCCTCCCATGAACAACGGTGGAAAGCCGAATTGCTGGGACGGTACCCCACCGAATGTTTCGAAGCTCGGCGGTAATGGCGGCTGGTCTTGGACCTTCGGAAACTCGGCCCTAAACAAATCCCAGACCTCACGGACATGAACCGTACTAAAACCAGGTGCCGGAGTGAATTGTACGCCGAGGACCACCTCATCAAGGGGGGGGGTTGCGAAGTCCGGCAGGTCAGCGGGGCGGTGCATTTGCTTAAATCCTCGGATTCTCTCATATATGAATCAGACATGGGCGAATAGCCAGCCCCACCGTATAGCGTACATGGCCTCAGTGACGAAACCGCGATCTGGCGGGTAGAGTGTGGTCCGCTTCAAGTAACCCCTACAGACTGGTGCATTTTGCCTCCCACGCGCTGACATGGTTTTAAACGTCGTCTCCATGACGCGGATAATTCCTCCGGAACAATTGAAATAGACAATTTGCCAGCTAGAGTCGACCGTCGGTTCTGAACGGCTGTTTTCAGGAACTGCACCCAGCCCTGAGTATGACCAGGATGCCGCTGGCACACTTCTTCCCTGAACGTCCGCTCCCGAGATAGCCTCCTTGGCCGCCTCTGCCCGGCATGGGTCGAAGAAAAAAGCTAGCGTAGCAACCATAGGATGGGTAAGCGCAGCGCCACCCATCGGCTTTCTGAAATGCCCACGCCCTAATACGTTTCGCCTTACTCAACCATCCTACACGCGTCCCGCTTGCGGGGTCCTCTGGCCGGGCAACCAAACTCCCTACCTCGCGTAAGCCCCCACCTGCGCCAGCACATTCTGCGCCTGTTTCAGGTGCGGAATATCCAGCATCTTCCCATCCAGCCCCACTGTCCCCG
>JAKBAQ010000189.1 GCA_021808985.1 Pseudomonadota bacterium | reverse complement strand
GCCTGGCGAACCCGGCGCCGGTGGCGCAGACCTTCTTCGTGGATGAGGATGTGAAGGCCAAGACCCGGCTGGATGCGATTGTGACCGTGGTGGATGCCAGGCATTTTCTGGCGCGGCTGGAGGATGCGCCGGAAGCGGCGGACCAGGTGGCGTTTGCCGATGTGATCGTGCTGAATAAGCTGGACCTGGTGAGCCCGGAGGAGTTGGCGAAGGTGGAGACGCGGATCAGGGGCATTAACCGGTTCGCGCAAATTCATCATGCGACGCGCGGGGATGTGGCGATTGACAAGCTGCTCGGGCTGAATGCGTTTGATTTGCAGCGGGTGCTGGAGAGCGTGCCGGATTTTCTCGATGAGGATTCCGAGCATACGCATAATGAGCATCTGACCAGCATCTCCCTGGCGTGCGCGGCGCCGCTGGATGCGGATAAATTCCAGGCGTGGATTGGGCATATTCTGCAGACGCAGGGGGCTGATCTGCTGCGGACCAAGGGGATTTTGGCGTATAAGAACGAGGAGCGGCGCTTTGCCTTTCAGGCGGTGCATATGATCGCGGATGGGGATTTTATTGGCCCGTGGAAGGCGGATGAGCCGCGCACCAGCCGGATTGTGTTCATTGGGCGGGATTTGAACCGGCCGCAGCTGCGGCGCGGGTTTGAGAGCTGCGCCGCCTGATCGGCCGTTTGCGGTAATTTTCAAAAGTTTTTGGAGCCGCCCCTTTTTGCGAAAGAGGGGCGGTTTTTTTGCGCTGGCTTGCGCGCGGGCGGTGCGTGGCGATGAAAAAAGCCCCGGAGTTGCCTCCGGGGCTTTCTTTTGGTCCGAACGGCGAGGGTGGATTAGAAATCCATATCGCCCATGCCGCCCATGCCGCCCATGCCGCCGCCGGGCATGCCGGCGGGGGCCTTCTTCTCGGGGCGCTCAACCACACCGGCTTCGGTGGTGATGATCAGCGAGGCGACGGAAGCGGCGTCCTGCAGGGCGGTGCGCACGACCTTGGTGGGGTCGATGATGCCGGCCTTGACCATGTCCTTGAACTCACCGGACTGGGCGTCGAAGCCGTAGGAGTACTCGTCCTTGTCCAGCACCTTGCCGGCAATGACGGCGCCGTCTTCGCCGGCGTTCTCGGAGATCTGGCGCAGGGGCACCTGGATCGCCTTGCGGACGATTTCGATGCCGACGCGCTGGTCTTCGTTGTCGCCCTTCAGCTTGGCGAGGATGAGCGAGGAGCGGGCCAGGGCGACGCCGCCGCCAGGCACGATGCCTTCCTCAACGGCTGCACGGGTGGCGTGCAGGGCGTCGTCAACGCGGTCCTTGCGTTCCTTCACCTCAACCTCGGAGGCGCCGCCGACGCGGATGACGGCAACGCCGCCAGCCAGCTTGGCCAGACGTTCCTGCAGCTTCTCGCGGTCGTAGTCGGAGGTGGTTTCCTCGATCTGCGCGCGGATCTGGGTGACGCGGCCGGTGATGTCGGCCTTCTTGCCAGCGCCTTCGATGATCGTGGTGTTTTCCTTCTCGATCAGGATCTTCTTCGCGCGGCCCAGCATCGCCAGGGTCACGGTTTCGAGCTTGATACCGAGATCCTCGGAGATGACCTGGCCGCCGGTGAGGATGGCGATGTCTTCCAGGATGGCCTTGCGGCGGTCACCGAAGCCGGGCGCCTTGACGGCGGCGATCTTGAGGCCGCCACGCAGCTTGTTGACGACCAGGGTGGCCAGGGCCTCGCCCTCGACGTCCTCGGCGATGATCAGCAGGGGCTTGCCGGTCTGCACGATGGCTTCAAGCAGGGGCAGCATGGGCTGCAGGCCGGAGAGCTTCTTCTCGAAGATCAGGATGTAGGGGCTGTCCAGATCCGCGATCATCTTTTCCGGGTTGGTGATGAAGTACGGGGAGACATAGCCGCGGTCAAACTGCATGCCCTCGACGACGTCCAGCTCGGTCTGGATGCCCTTGGCTTCCTCGACCGTGATGACGCCCTCGTTGCCGACTTTCTGCATCGCCTTCGAGATCATCTCGCCGATTTCGATTTCGCCGTTGGCGGAGATGGTGCCGACCTGGGCGGTCTCGGAGGGGGTGGTGATCTTCTTGGTGCGCTTCTTCAGCTCATCGACGACGGCGACGACGGCCTTGTCGATGCCGCGGCGCAGGTCCATCGGGTTGAGGCCGGCGGCAACCGCCTTGACACCCTCGCGCACGATCGCCTGGGCGAGCACGGTGGCGGTGGTGGTGCCGTCGCCGGCGATGTCGTTGGTCTTCGAGGCGACTTCACGGATCAGCTGGGCGCCGAGATTCTCGAACTTGTCGGACAGCTCGATTTCCTTGGCGACGGTCACGCCGTCCTTGGTGATGCGCGGGGCGCCGAAGGATTTCTCGATGACCACGTTGCGGCCCTTGGGGCCGAGCGTGACTTTAACGGCGTTGGCGAGGATGTCGACGCCGCGCAGCATGCGGTCGCGGGCATCGGGCCCAAAACGTACGTCTTTGGCAGCCATGATGGTGCTCCTAAAAGATTGTTGGATTTAAGCTTTTTTCTTCGGGGCGGCGGTGGCCTCGATGATGCCGAGAATGTCGGATTCCTTCATGATCAGCAGGTCTTCACCGTCGATCTTGACTTCGGTGCCGGACCATTTGCCGAACAGGACGCGGTCGCCCGCTTTGACATCCAGGGCCACGACGGCGCCGGCTTCGTTACGCGCGCCGGGGCCGGCGGCGACGACTTCGCCTTCCATCGGCTTTTCCTTGGCGGTGTCAGGGATGATGATGCCACCTGCGGTCTTCTCTTCGGCGTTAAGCCGGCGGACCACAACGCGGTCGTGCAATGGGCGGAATTTCGCCATCGGGATCGCTCCTAAACTTATAAGTCTTAAAAGCTTGGCAACCCGTCCGGCCCGGCACGCGGCACCGCGGTTGCTAGCACTCCCCCATGGAGAGTGCCAGCCTTCTAAGGGGCGGGTGAGGGGAAGTCAAGATTATTGGCCGGCGCCACGCGCGGGAGCGGCGTGGCGCCGGGGGTGGTTAGGCCAGCGCGGCGCAGAAGCGCTGGATGCGCGTGCAGGCTTCGCTCAGCGCCTCGGTGGAGGTGGCGTAGCTGATGCGGAAATGGCCGGGATAGATGAAGGCGGAGCCATGGACGGCGGCGACGCCTTCCTCATCGAGCAGGGCGATGACGAAATCCTCGTCATTGTTGATTTTCACGCCCTTGGGGGTGGTTTTGCCGATGCAGCCATGCATGCTGGGGAAGACGTAGAACGCGCCCTCCGGCTTGGCGCAGGTGAGGCCGGTGGCGGCGTTGAGCATGTTCACCACCAGGTCTCGCCGGGTTTGGTAGACTTTCACCATCGCGTGCAGGGCGTCCTCGGGGCCGTTGAGCGCGGCGACGGCGGCGGCCTGGCTGATGGAGGAGGTGTTGGAGGTGGACTGGCTTTGCAGCTTGTCCATGGCCTTGGTGAGCGCGAGCGGGGCGCCGGCGAAGCCGATTCGCCAGCCGGTCATCGCGTAGGCCTTGGAGCAGCCGTTCATGGTGATGGTGCGCTCGCGCAGGCGGGGCTCGACCTCGGCGATGGTGGCGGTTTTGAAGCCGTCATAGGTCAGTTTTTCGTAAATATCGTCAGTGAAGACCCAGACATTGGGGTGCTTGAGCAGGACATCGCAGATGGGCCGCAAATCCTCCGCCGAATAGGCGGCGCCGGTGGGGTTGCTGGGGGAGTTGAGGAAGAACCATTTGGTTTTGGGGGTGATGGCGGCTTCCAGGTCTTGCGCGCGCAGCTTGAAGCCGTTGTTCTGGCCGCAGGGCACGAAGACCGGGGTGCCCTCGGCCAGGGCCACGATGTCAGGGTAGGAGACCCAGCAGGGGGTGGGGATGATGACCTCATCGCCCGCCTGGACGGTGGCCAGCATGGCGTTGAAGATGACCTGCTTGCCGCCGGTGGAGACGATGATTTCCTCGGGTTTGTAGTCCAGCCCGCTGTCGCGCTTGAATTTTTCGGCGACGGCGCGGCGCAGGGCCAGGGTGCCGGCGACGTCGGTATATTTGGTGTCGCCCGCGTTGATGGCGGCGATGGCGGCCTGCTTGATGTGGTCTGGCGTGTCAAAATCCGGTTCGCCGGCGGAGAGGCTGATGATGTCGCGGCCTTCGGCTTTCAGCGCGCGGGCCTTGGAGGAGATGGCGATGGTCTGGCTCGGGCTGATGCGGTTCAGGCGGTCGGCGATGAGGGTCATGCTCTAGAGTCTCTGCTGTTGATGGGCGGCGGGACAGTAAACCCACGGCGGCGGACACGCAAATGCGCTGGTGTGGGGATGCGGCGCGGGTGGGGTGATTTTGCGTATTGCAACTTTGGATGGAACATAATAGGCGGTTAATAAGTTGTCCGTGTGGATGCATCGCGGCTTTGTTAAAGACCGGGGCGGATTTCGCGGGCTGGCCCCCATGCAGGAGACTTCACATGAAGCGTAGCGGAATTTTCAGCCATTTGCTGCCGGCTCTCGCCTTTGCCGGCGCCATGGGCGCGGCGGCGCCGGCGCCGGCGCTGGCGCAGAGCGCTGTGGCGCCGGCTGGGGCGATGGTGCCGGTTGCGGCGCCGGTGGCGTCCAAGACGGTGGCGGGCAGGCTGAGCATGGCGGACAAGTTCAAGACCGAGGCGGCGGCGCAGGCGAGCTGCCCGGCTGATACGGTGGTGTGGAGCACCATGGCCAGGAGCAAGGTGATGCATCTTTCAGGCTCCCGCTATTTCGGCAGGACCAAGCGTGGTGCGTATATTTGCGAGAAGACGGCGCTGGCCGCCGGCTACCGCCTGGCCAAGGACTGAGACGAACCGGATTTGCGGCGTGCGGGTTTTTTGACTACCCAGGCGGCGGATATGACCGCTTGAGGAGGAAACCATGTCAGAAGCCAATATTGTTACCCTGCCGTCCGGCATTAAAATCCAGGACCATGTGGTGGGCACCGGCGAGAGCCCGGCCAAGGGCCAGATGGTGACGGTGCATTACACCGGCTGGCTCGATGAGGGCGGCGCCAAGGGGAAGAAGTTCGACTCCTCGCGCGACCGCGGGCAGCCCTTCAGCTTCAAGCTTGGGGTTGGCCAGGTGATTTCGGGCTGGGATATCGGGGTTTCCACCATGCAGGTGGGCGGGCAGCGGACGCTGATTCTGCCGGCCGAGCACGGCTATGGCCAGCGCGGGGCGGGCGGGCTGATTCCCCCCGGCGCGACGCTGATTTTTGACGTGGAACTGCTCGGGTTCAAGTAATATCTCGCTGATCAGGCGGACCCGGGCTAAGAGATTGTTTCAACAGTCTCTGCAAAAACATTAAGGATTATTTTCAAAAGTTTTTTGGGGTCTGGCCCTTTTTTGCAAAAAAGGGCCAGATTCTTGGGGAGCTTTTTGTAAAAAGCTCCCCAAACCCCGCAAAAACTTTTAAAAATTTCAATTTGTTATAAGAGAAAACATTTAAAACAGTCTCTTATAAGAGGCGGTCTGATGGGCGATTTTGACGGATATTGGCGCCGCTGCCTGGACGGGCTGGAGCAGGCCGGACGGCGGCGGCGCCTGCGTGATTTCAACCGGCTGGGCGA
>JAKBAQ010000188.1 GCA_021808985.1 Pseudomonadota bacterium | reverse complement strand
CATCGCCGCCGGGCTGGTCTGGCTGTGCATCTGGCGCAGCCCGCCGCGCCTCGCGGGCCTGGCGCTCATGCTCGCGGGCCTCGCCGTCTACGCCGCCACCCCCCCGCCTGACATTTTGGTCTCCCCCAGCGCCGGGCTCATCGCCATCCGCGCCGCGCCGCGCGTTTTTCTCCTCAGCCGCGGCAAGCCCCATGCCTACACATTGTCGCAATGGGCGCCGGTCTGGGGCGGCCAGCCCTTCACCCTGGCGCGCTGCACGCAAAACACCTGCCGCCTCGGCGCCGTGCTGTTCGCCCTAACCCCTCCGCCTGGCGGCTGCGGCAACGCCGTCCTGGCCGTCTCCCCGGCGATGCTGCGCGGCGCCTGCGGGTCCACCCCGGTCATTGACCGTATGTACACCTACCGCAACGGCGCCACCGCCGCCTGGGTGTCACCCCACGGCCTCCGGCTGCGGACTGACCGCGCCGCCCAAGGCAACCGCCCCTGGGTCGTGCCATACCCGAAATAAGCGCCCTGCATCCCGCCGCCGCCGCAAAAGCCGATTCTCCTTGGCCCCACCGCGTGATTGTCTTACACTACCCCGATAATCCAAAATAATTCAGCCAAAACCCCGATGGAGACACTCGCCCGGTCATGAGCCTCGAGATCATAGGGTCCGGCTTCGGCCGCACCGGCACCGCATCGCTCAAACTGGCCCTTGAGCAGCTCGGCTTCGGCCCCTGCCATCACATGGAGGAAGTCCTCGCCCACCCGGAGCAGGTGCCGCACTGGCAGGCCGTCGCGGCTGGCGCCCCGGTCAACTGGGAGGATGTCTTCGCCGGCTACCGCGCCCAGGTGGACTGGCCAGGCGCCCATGTCTGGCGCGAGCTAAGCCTCGCCTATCCAGCCGCCAAGGTCATCCACACCATGCGGCCCGAGGATGCCTGGTGGAAAAGCTTCTCCGCCACCATCGCCGGCGTCCTCGCCACATACAAGGAACTCCCCCTGCCGCCCCACGCCGCCGCGATGATGGCGGCGGCTGACCGTCTCATCGCCCAGCAAACCTTCGGCGGCGTCCTTTCCGACCCCGCAACCGTCCTCGCCGCCTATCGCCGCCGCGCCGCGCAGGTGCGCGCCGCCATCGCCCCGGAGCGCCTGCTGATCTTCGACGTCGCCGAAGGCTGGGCGCCGCTATGCCGCTTTCTCGGCGTCCCCATCCCCGCCACGCCCTTCCCGCGCGTCAACTCCACGGCTGAATGGCTGGAGCAGTTCGGCGCCAGGCAGCACTGAGCCCCCCCGCCATCTGGGTGTTTCCCGCCATTTCCGTTATAGCTGAGGGCATGACCAACCGAATCGGAATCGCCGGCATCTCCGGCCGCATGGGCCGCCTGCTGGCCGAGGAAGCCGCCGCCGCCGCCCAGCTCTCCGGCGGCACCAGCCGCTCCGGCGCCGCGCCGGCCAACGCGCCATTGTACCCCAGCATCAGCGCCCTGGCCGCTGAGTCGGACGTGGTGATCGACTTCACCCACGCCAGCACCGTGAGCGCCCACGCCGCCGCCCTGGCCGCCGCCCGCACCCCCTGGGTGCTGGGCAGCACCGGCTATTCGGCTGCGGACCAAGCCGCCATCGAGGCCGCGGCCCAGCTCATCCCCGTCATCGCCGCGCCCAATTTCTGCACCGGCGTCAACCTCCTGCTCATCCTCGCCGAAAAACTCGGCGCCACCCTGCCGCCCACCGGCTATGACGCTGAAATCCTCGAAATGCACCACCGCAACAAGGTGGACGCCCCCTCCGGCACCGCCCTGGCCCTTGGCCGCGCCGTCGCCGCCGGGCGCGGCGTCAACCTTGAGGATGTGATGGCCAGTGGCCGCCACGGCCATACCGGCCCGCGCCAGGATGGCGAAATCGGCTTCGCCACCCTGCGCGGCGGCCAGATCGTGGGCAGCCACACCCTCTCCTTCACCGCCGCCGACGAGCAGATTTCCCTCACCCACCACGCGCTGGACCGCCGGGTCTTCGCCACCGGCGCGGTGCGCGCGGCCATCTGGCTGCGGGCGCAACAGCCCGGCCTCTATACCATGCGTGATTTTCTCGCCTTGTAGTTGTTCTTCACCCCTCCGGGTATTGACCCCGGCAATCAGATAAGTCATCCGAGCCGCCTCAAATAAGGAATGTTTGTGCATGCGCGATAAAGGCGAATTTCTGTTCACCTCCGAGTCCGTCTCGGAAGGCCACCCGGACAAAGTCGCGGATCGGATTTCCGATACCGTGGTTGACGCCTATCTGGAGGCAGACCCCTACGCGCGCGTCGCGTGCGAAACCCTGGTCACCACCAACCGCATCGTCCTGGCCGGCGAAGTCCGCGGCCCGGAGACCATCACCAAGGAGCATCTGGCCCATCTCGCCCGCATGGCGGTGCATGATATCGGCTACGACCAGGAAGGCTTCTCCTGGAAGAACGCCAAGGTCGATGTCCACCTGCACGCCCAGTCGGCTGATATCGCCATCGGCGTCGACGCCGCCGGCAACAAGGACGAAGGTGCCGGCGACCAGGGCATCATGTTCGGCTACGCCTGCACCGAGACCGAGGCGCTGATGCCCGCGCCGATCTATTATTCCCACCTCATCCTGCGCCGCATCTCAGACCTGCGCCGCGCCGGCGACGCCCGCGCCAAGGGCCTCCAGCCCGACGCCAAAAGCCAGGTGACCCTGAAATACATTGACGGCAAACCCGTCACCGCCACCTCCGTCGTGGTCTCCATCCAGCACGACGCCGATATTTCGCTGGCCCGCGTGCGCGAGATGCTCACCCCCATCGTCAACGACGCGCTGCCCCAAGGCTGGATGCCCTCCGACGCTGAATTCTACGTCAACCCCACCGGCATCTTCGTCATCGGCGGCCCGGACGGCGATTGCGGCCTCACCGGGCGCAAGATCATCGTGGACACCTATGGCGGCGCCGCCCCCCATGGCGGCGGCGCGTTCTCGGGCAAAGACCCCACGAAGGTCGACCGTTCCGCCGCCTATGTCTGCCGCTACCTCGCCAAAAACGTGGTCGCCGCCGGTCTGGCGGACCGTTGCACCCTCCAGCTCTCCTACGCCATCGGCGTCTCCCAGCCGCTCTCGCTTTATGTGGAGCTGCACGGCACCGGCCGCGATGTCGATGAGGTGAAGCTCGAGAAAACCCTGCGCGAGCTGGTCAACCTCACCCCGCGCGGCATCCGCGAGCATCTCCAGCTCAACCGGCCCATCTACGCCCCCACCTCCGCCTTCGGCCATTTCGGCCGCACGCCCGATGCCGATCTCGGCACCTTCACCTGGGAAAAGACCGATCTGGTCCCAGCCCTCAAATCCGCCTTCTCCCGCTAATCTCCAGCTCCCCCGCCAGGCCGGCGCACAACCGGCATGGCGGGGCGTTCGTTTTCCATGCCGGCGCAAGCCGGCATTTTTTCCTTAAAGGCCCCGCCAATGTCCGGCCCCGGCGTCAAAGCACCACCCCAGCGTCTCTATGGCCGGATCAAGGGCAAAAAACTCCGCCCGCGCCAGGAGTTCTTGCTGGCTGAATTCCTGCCGCGTCTCTCCTGGCCGCAAATCCCCTTCGGCATCACCCCGCGCGAAATCTGGCTCGAAGTCGGCTTCGGCGGCGGCGAGCACGCCCACGCCCTGGCCGAGGCCAATCCCGATATCGGCCTCATCGCCGCCGAAGTGTTTGAAAACGGCATCTGCTCGCTGCTCTCGCGCCTCGCGCCCGACGAAGCGGCCATGCCCGCGATCCCCACCAACCTGCGCCTCTTCACCGACGATGCCCGCCCCCTGCTGCGCGCCATGGCTGACGCCTCGCTCGGCAAGCTCTTCCTCATGTTCCCCGATCCCTGGCCCAAAGCCCGCCACGCCAAGCGCCGCTTCGTCCACCCGGAGCTGCTGGCCGAGGCCGCCCGCGCGCTCAAGCCGGGCGGTGAGTGGCGCATCGCCTCGGATGATCCCACTTACCAAGCTTGGACCGATGAAGTCCTCGCCGCGCAAACCCTCTTCAGCGTCACCCGCGCCACCACCCGGCCCGCCGGCTGGCCGCCCACGCGCTACGAGGCCAAGGCCATCCTCGCCGGCCGCCAGCCGGTCTACTGGTCGCTGCTGCGGCGCTGAATCCGGCCTCCCGGCGCGGATTCGTTGTTTTTCCGTACCAAACCCGCCCAAATTGGGGTGCAAGCAAAAAAATAAGCTAAACTAACAGCCTGTTACACCCTCTTGTTCACCGAAGCTCCACGTGGAGCACCCTCATTCCACGGTGACCGACTTCGCCAGATTGCGCGGCTGGTCCACATCCGTGCCCTTCATCACCGCCACATGGTAGGCGAGCATCTGCACCGGAATCGCATATAATATCGGCGCGGTGAACGGGTCCGTCTCCGGCAGAATCAGCGTCTCCGCCGCAATTCCCCGCAATTTTTCCGCCCCCGTGGCGTCGGAGAGCACAATCACCTGTCCGCCCCGCGCCGCCACCTCCTGCAGGTTGGAGGCCGTTTTCTCAAACAGCGGCCCCGAGGGGCAGATCGCGATCACCGGCACGGATTTATCGATCAGCGCGATCGGCCCATGCTTCAATTCCCCGGCGGCATAGCCCTCCGCGTGAATATAGCTGGTCTCCTTCAATTTCAGCGCCCCTTCGAGCGCGATGGGAAAACACGCCCCCCGGCCCAGATACAGCACGCTCTTCGCCTCGGCGATGCGCGGCGCCAGCCGCCGCACCTCAGCCTCACGCGCCAGCACCTCCGCCGCCTTGGCGGGAATTTCCAGCAGCGCGTCGCACAGCCTGGCAATCTGCGCATCCGCCAGGCTGCCGCGCGCGCGCGCCGCCGCCAGCGCCAGCACCGCCATCACGCTCAGCTGCGCGGTAAAGGCCTTGGTGCTGGCAACGCCTATCTCCGGCCCCGCCATGGTCTCCAGCATGGCGTCTGACTCACGCGCCATCGTGCTCTCCGGCACGTTGAGGATGCTCAGTATCTTCTGTCCCTCGCCGCGCATGTAGCGCAGCGCCGCCAGCGTATCCGCCGTCTCGCCTGACTGGCTGACAAGCAGCCCCACCCCCCCTTCGGGCAGCGGCGGCGCGCGATAGCGGAATTCCGAGGCCACATCGGCATCCACCGGCAGCCGGCTCAGGCTTTCCAGCCAGAATTTGCCGGTCAGCCCCGCATAATAGGCCGAGCCGCAGGCGCTGAAGCTGATGCGCGGCACGCTGGCCAGGTCGAAGGGCAGGGCGGGCAGTGCTGGCATCCGGGCGGCGGCGTCCACCATCCGGTGCAGCACATCGCCGATCACCACCGGATGCTCGTGCAGCTCCTTTTCCATGAAATGCCGGAAATTCCCCTTGCCGATGGCCGCCCCGGTAAGGCTGGTGAGCTTTTTCTCCCGGCTGATCCGCTCTCCCGCGGCATTGTGGAACTCCGCCGTCTCGCGCGTCACCACCACCCAGTCGCCATCTTCCAAATAGGCCAGCTCGCGGGTCAGCGGCGCCAGGGCCAGCGCGTCGGAGCCCAGATACATCTCCTGCGCCCCATAGCCCACCGCCAGCGGCGCGCCGCGCTGCGCGCCGATGATCAGTTCCGGATGCCCGGCGAAA
>JAKBAQ010000187.1 GCA_021808985.1 Pseudomonadota bacterium | reverse complement strand
AAAAACCTCAGCCCTCTGCTCAAAGGAATGGCAGGCCAGCACCCGAAATCCGTCCTCGCTCTCCCAGCGCCGCCACAGCGCCTCATACGCGGCGCGCGAGGGCAGGAACTCCCGCGTGCCATGAAAAATAAAGCTGGCCCCCGGCGCGAAGCACGCGAAATAGCCCGCCCTGTCATGCGCCGCGAACCGGCCGACCAGATGCGCCGCCGCCGCCAGCACGTCCTCGTTCATGGCGAGCCAGCCATGATGCAAAGAATCTCAAAGGCGAGATTGGCCGCGAGCAGCGCCGTCGTCCCGAACGGGTCAAACGGCGGCGACACCTCGACGACATCGCCCCCCACCAGCCTCACCCCGGCCAGGCCACGGATGATCTCCAGCCCCTGCGGCACGGTCAACCCGCCAATTTCGGGCGTGCCGGTGCCAGGCGCGAAGGCCGGGTCCAGCGCGTCGATGTCAAAGCTCAGATAGACCGGCCCATCCCCCAGCCGCGCCTTCACCTCGCGCATCAGCGGCTGCAGCGAGCGGTGCCAGCATTCCTCGGCCTGCACCACCTGAAACCCCTGCGCGCGCCCCCAGTCATATTCCTGCGCCGAATAGCCGGTGCCGCGCAGACCGATCTGCACCACCCGCTCGCAATCGAGCAGCCCCTCCTCCACCGCGCGGCGGAACGGCGTGCCATGGGCGATCTTCTCGCCGAACATCGTGTCATTCACATCGGCATGCGCGTCGACATGCACGAGCCCCACCTTGCCATGCTTGCGGTGCATCGCGCGCAAAATCGGCAGCACGATGGTATGGTCCCCCCCCAGCGTCACCGGCCGGCAATCCGCCGCGAGAATCCGGTCATACGCGGCTTCGATGATCCTGATGGAATCCAGCAGATTGTAGGGGTTGATGGCGACATCGCCATAATCCGCCACGCGCAGGCGCTCAAACGGTGCCGCGCGGGTGGCCACGTTATAGGGCCGCAGCATCACCGATTCACTGCGGATCTGGCGCGGGCCGGCGCGCGTGCCGGTGCGGTTGGAGGTTCCAAGGTCAAACGGCACGCCGACGAAGCAGGCGTCGAGCTTGGCGGGGTCGGTCTCGATGGGCAGGCGCATCATCGTCGCGATACCCCCGCAACGGGGCATCTCATTGCCGCTCAATGGTTGTGGATATGGCGCATGGGCGCTTGGCTCGGACATTTGGTTTCGCTCCAGACAATTTTAAAAATTTCAACTTTGATGGTAATTATGTTTGACTGATTGCGAAAATCACAAAACAGAAATTTTTACATTGATGTTTATCGAACTATCGGAGGCGCCATGCTTGGCAGATTGAGCGACCTGGACCTGCGGCTCGTCCGGGTTTTCCTCGCCGTCGTCGAGGCTGGGGGGGTCTCGGCGGCGCAGATCGCCCTCAATGTCGGCGCCTCGACCATCAGCACCCAGCTCTCAACCCTGGAGACACGGCTTGGCTTTCGCCTGTGCGAGCGCGGGCGCGGCGGCTTTCAGCTCACCCCCAAGGGCACGGCCTTCGCCGAAATGGCCTACGGCCTGATGAGCGCCATCAGCGATTTTCATCAGGGCGCGCGCAGCCTTGATAAGCAGCTGGTCGGCAACCTGCGCATCGGCATGATCGGCCACATGCCCGCCGAGCAGAACAGCCGGATCAGCGCCGCCATCGCGCGCTTCCGCCGGCGCGATGAGGCGGTGCGGATGACCCTGCTGGTGCGCTCCCCCGGCGAGCTGGAGGAGCGTCTGCTGAACGGGCAGCTAGACCTGGCCATCGCCTATTTCTGGCATCGCGCCCCCACCCTGCAGTTCATCCCGCTCTTCACCGAGCGGCAGGAAGCCTATTGCAGCCGCGAGCATCCGCTCTTCAGCCGCGCCGGGCAGTTGCAGGCCGAGGATGTGAGCCAGTGCGACTGGGCCTGGCGCAGCTACCCGCTCCCCGATACCGGGCTGGCCGGGCTGCCCTCACATGTCGGCGCGACGGCGGATAACATGGAGGCGCTGGCCGTGCTGATCTTCTCCGGCCACCATCTGGGCTTCCTGCCGCGGCACTTCGCGGCCCCCTATGTGGCGCAGGGGCTGCTCGCCCCGCTCAACTCATCAACATTGTGTTATGATACGCATTTTTTCGCCGTAACCCGGCCAAGGCGGCAGACGAGCGCGGTCACCAGGGCATTTTTGGACGATCTCCTCGCGGTGCCGGCGCACGACTCCGGAGTCACCGCGCCCGAAATTCAGGCCTGAGGCGCCTGCGCGCCGCCATCCACATTCAGCCGGTAGCCGCCGCCCTCGGTCAGCAGCAGCTGGGAGATCGCCGGGTCGGACTCGATCTTCTGGCGCAGCCGGTAGATATGGGTCTCGAGCGTATGGGTGGTGACAGCGGCGTTATAGCCCCAGACCTCGTTGAGCAGCACATGCCGCGAAACCGATTTTCCCTCGGCCCGGTAAAGAAATTTCAAAATCGCGCTTTCCTTGTCGGTGAGGCGGATTTTCCTGTTGTTCTCAGCATCCTGCAACTGCTTGGCCGAGGGGCGGAAGATGTACGGGCCGATCATGAAGACGGCATCCTCCGAGCCTTCAAAAGCACGCATCTGGGCACGCATGCGGGCCAGCAGCTCATTCAGCCGGAATGGTTTGGTGATGTAATCATTGGCTCCGGCATCGAGGCCGCTGACGACATCGCCTTCCTCGATATGCCCGGTGAGCATGATGATCGGCGTTTTTATGCCTCTGCCGCGCAGGGTTTTGCAATAATCACGGCCATCGCCATCGGGCAAATTCACGTCGAGCAGGATCACATCAAAACGCGCATGTGCGCCGTTAAGCAACATATCCGCCTGGGCGAGGCTCGCCGCCTCGGTCGGTTCAAACTCGCCATTTTGCACGAGCTGCTCCACCAGCACCGTTCTCAGGGCCATATCATCGTCTATCACAAGAACCGGGTGCTCTCTGGCCATCTGCGTCTCCATTATCACTCTAAATATAGAGTTGTTTTACGCCAGTGTCAGTACCTCTGGTAGAAGCACCCCGGGCAGCTTATCTGTAGAGAATGAAGACTGCTTTAACTCCCGCTGAAACCACGCTGGGCACCCCGCGCACGCGCGCCGTGCACCGGGCCATCGCCGAAGCCAGGCGCGGCGTGCCCGTGGTGCTGGCCGCGCGCCGGCCTCTGATCATCGCGCCGGCGGAGACCGTGGGCGCGGAGGGGCTGCGGCTGATCGACTTGCTCTCCAGCGGGCAGCCCGTGCTGCTGCTGGCGCCGTCGCGCGCCGCCGCCGTGCTGCACCATGATGTGGCGGCGAGCGCCCCGGCCATCGCCCTGAAGCTGGCGCGGCCGCTGATTGACGCCGAGACGCTGAAGCGCGCGGCGGACCCGACGATGGAGCAGATTCTGCCGGAATTTGAGATGGTGGACCCGCCGGCCGCGGCGGAGGCGGCGCTGGCGCTGGGCAAGCTGGCCCGCCTGCTGCCCGCGATGGTGGCCGCACCGGTGCGCCATGGCTGGGCCAGCCTGCCCGCCGGGCATGACCTGCTGAGCGTGCCGGCGGGGGATTTGCTGGCCTACCCGGTGGAATTGGCGGCCTCGCTGACCAAGGTGGCCGAGGTGGCCGTGCCGCTGGATGATGCGAAGGATGCGCGGCTGATCGCCTTCCGCGCGCTGGACCAGGGGATTGAGCACATGGCCATTCTGGTGGGGGAGCCGGCGGCGCAGGCGGCGCCGCTGGTGCGGTTGCATTCGGAATGTTTCACCGGCGACCTGCTGGGCAGCCTGCGCTGCGATTGCGGGCCGCAGCTGCGCGGGGCCATCGCGCGCATGGCGGCTGAAGGTGCGGGGGCGGTGCTGTATCTGGCGCAGGAAGGCCGGGGGATTGGGCTGATCAACAAATTACGGGCCTATACGATGCAGGATCGCGGGTTGGATACGCTGGATGCCAACCGGGCGCTGGGCTGGCAGGCGGATGAGCGGAATTTCTCGATCGCCGCGGCGATGCTGCGGGCGCTGGGGATGACGCGCATCCGGCTGCTGACCAATAATCCGGAAAAAGTGGCCTCGCTGGAGGCCTGCGGCATAGAGGTGGTGGAGCGCGTGGCGCATGAGTTCGCGCCCAATGGCGTGAATGACGCGTATCTGGCGACGAAGGCCACGCGGTTCGGGCATTATCTTGGTTGAGTTCGTCTACCGGGATGGCGTGCTGCAAGGTGCGGGGCTGCGGCTGCGCGCGGTGTGCGGGCGCGGCGGCGTGAGCGGGGAGAAGCGCGAGGGCGATGGCGCGACGCCGCTGGGGCGGATGGAGCTGGTGCGGGTGCTGTACCGCGCCGACCGGGTGAAGCCGCCGGTTTGCCCCGTGCCGGTTGAGCCGATTGGAAAATTTGACGGCTGGTGCGACGATGTTGGGGACGCCGCGTATAACCGGCGGGTGGCGCTGCCCTATGGCGCCAGCCATGAGGCGCTGTGGCGGGCGGATGGGGTTTATGATGTGATCGGCGTGCTGGGGTGGAATCTCTCACCCGTTGTGCCGGGCCGGGGCTCGGCGATATTTTTGCATGTGGCAACCCCGGATTTTGCGCCGACGGCGGGCTGCGTGGCGCTGGCGCTGCCCGATGTGCTGGCCGCGCTGGCGGCGGGGATGACAAGTATTCTGGCGCTTGGTTAGTGATGCTCCACGTGGAGCATTTGTGAGGTTTTTAGCGTAAGCGCATGTTCATGCGGCTTATTATTTTTCTTGCACCCCAATTTGTACGGATTTGTTTCGGAAAAACAATGATTACGCCACGCCCTGGCGCAGCCGCTCCAGGGCGCGCCTGGGCCGCTCGTCCAGCCCGGCGCCGCCAGTGTCGAGATAGGTGTAGATCTCGGCCAGCATGCGCTTCTCCCAGAAGCTCTTCAGATGCCCGGCGATGCCCTCGATGGCTTCCTCGTCGGTTTTATGGGTGAAGAATTTGCCGATCTGGTTGGCCATGTAGACAAGTTTCTCAGGCGACATCGCTCTGCGCTCCAAAAATCACGCGCCACGGGTGGGTGAAGACCTCGAACCCGTCGTCCCGCGCAACGGCTATGAGGGTTATGCCGGCTTGCGCCGCTTCGCGCACGGCGCGGGCCGTGGGCACGGAGATGGCCACCAATATGCCGGCGCCGAAGATGGCTGTTTTTTGAATGAGATCCAGCGACAGGCGGCTGGTGAGCAGGACGGCGCCGGTGGAGGGCGGGTCAGCACGGCGGGCGACGGCGCCGATGAGCTTGTCCAGCGCGTTGTGGCGGCCGACATCCTCGCGCACCAGCAGATCGTTGCGGGCGGGGTTGAAGAAGGCGGCGGCGTGGATGGCGCGGGTTTCGTTGTTCAGCACCTGCAGGCGGGCCATGCGGGCCAGGGCATCGGCGATGGTCTCGGCTGTCATGCTCACGCTGGCGCGCACGACTGGCGGGGCGCGGCCAACCTGGGCCAGGCTGTCAAGCCCGCAAAGGCCGCAGCCCAATGGCCCGGCGAGGTGGCGGCGCCGCGCGGCCAGGGCGTCGCGCGCGGCGGGCGGCAGGGTCATCCGGCATTCGATGCCGTCATCGGTCACGATGGTTTCAAACCCGGTTATCTCATCCGGGCTGCTGATGATGCCCTCGGAC
>JAKBAQ010000186.1 GCA_021808985.1 Pseudomonadota bacterium | reverse complement strand
ATCCTCCAGCGTGTCGCGCGCCTCCGCCAGCGCGGCGGCCAGCGTCTCCACCCCCACCGGGCCGCCGCCATGGTGCTCCGCCAGCCGGCGTAAGTAGCGGATATCCATGGCATCCAGCCCCACATGATCCACATCCAGCCGGCTCAGCGCCGCGTCAGCCACGTCGCGGTCGATGATCCTGGCGCCCGCCACCATCGCGAAATCCCGAATCCGCCGCGTCAGCCTTCCTGCCACACGCGGCGTCCCGCGCGCGCGCCTGGCAATCTCGCCTGCGCCCTCGCTGGTCAAATTCATCTCCAGCTTCTCCGCCAGCCGCGAGACGATCCGGCTCAGCTCCTCCGCGGTATAGAAAACCAGCCGCAGCGGAATGCCGAACCTGTCCCGCAAGGGGGTGGCCAGCAGGCCCGAGCGCGTGGTGGCGCCGACCAGGGTGAAGGGCGGCAGGTCGATGCGCACCGTGCGCGCCCCCGGCCCCTCGCCGATGATCAGATCAAGCTGGAAATCCTCCATCGCCGGATACAGAATCTCCTCGATCGCCGGCTGCAGCCGGTGAATCTCGTCAATGAACAACACATCGCGCGGCTGCAAATTCGTCAAAATCGCCGCCAGATCCCCGGATTTCTGGATAACCGGGCCGGATGTCGCGCGAAACCCCACCCCCAGCTCGCGTGAGACGATCTGGGCCAGCGTGGTTTTGCCCAGTCCGGGCGGGCCGTGCAGCAGAACATGGTCGAGCGCCTCACCGCGTGATTTCGCAGCCGCGATAAATACCCGCAAATTCTCGCGGCTGGCTTTCTGCCCGGTGAAATCTTCGAGAGCTTGCGGCCGCAGGCTGTTCTCCCCCGCATCATCGGCCCGCCGCTCGCCAGAGGTAATCCGCCCCTCCTCGCTCATTTGGCCAGCGCCTTCAGCCCGGCGCGTATCAGCACATCCAGCGCCGCCCCCTCGCCATGTTCATCAGCCGCCCGCGCCAGCGCCGCCTCGGCCTCGGCCCGCCGGTAGCCCAGATTCGTCAAGGCCGAGAGCGCATCCGCCACATTGCCGCGCATGGCCGGGCTGGCCAGAACCTGCCCGCCGCCACCGGGCATCACCCCGGCTTTCTCGCGCAATTCGGTGCATATCCGCACCGCCAGCTTCGGCCCCACGCCGGGCGTGCGCGTCAGCATCGCCTTATCCCCGGCCGCGATCGCGGCGATCAGCTGGTCCGGCGAGAGCGCCGAGAGCAGCGCCAGCGCCACCTTCGCCCCCACGCCCTGCACCGTGGTCAGCAGCCGGAACCACTCGCGCTCCGCCGAACTGCCAAACCCATAAAGCGCAATCGCATCCTCGCGCACCTGCGTCTCTATCAGCAGGCTCGCCACCCCCGCCTCGGGCAGCGCCCCCAGCGTGCGGCTGGAGCAGAACACCAGATACCCCACCCCGCCCACATCCACGATGCAGCGTCCGTCCTCAATCCCCTCCACAATGCCGCGCAGCCGGGCGATCACGCAGGCACCCTCCAGGCCACATGGCTGGCGCGGTGGTGCGCATGGCAAATCGCCACCGCCAGCGCATCCGCCGCATCCGCCCGCTTGCTCACGGCACCCGGCAGCAGGCGTCGCACCATCAGCCCCACCTGGTCCTTATCCGCGTTCCCGGTGCCCACCACCGCCATTTTCACCGTCTTCGCCCCATATTCAAACACCGGAATCCCCACCCGTGCCGGCGCCAGCAGCGCCACCCCGCGCGCATAGCCCAGCTTCAGCGTCGCCGCCGCGTTGCGGTTCACATAGGTCTCCTCAACCGCCGCCTCGGCCGGAGCATAGCGGTGCAAAATCTCCGCCAGCTCGTCATCCAGAGCTTTCAGCCGCAACGGCACATCCGTAATATCCGCCGTGGAAAACACCCCATCAGCCACATGGCGCAACCTGTTCCCCTCGGACTCCAAAATCCCCCAGCCCGTAAATCTCAGGCCCGGATCAATGCCGAGGATACGGGTCAAGCGGAGAGTTTCGCCAGCACCTCGTCGGGCACCTCGAAATTGGCGTAAACATTCTGGACATCGTCGTCATCTTCCAGAACATCCAGCAATTTCAGCACCGAGGCGGCTTTGTCCTCGTCCAGCGTCACGGTCATGTTAGGCTGCCACTCCACCCCCGCCTCGGCGGGATCACCGAATTTCGCCACCAGCGCATCGCGCACGGCGAAGAAATTCTCGATCGTGGTCTGCACCTCGTGGCGTTCCTCATCTGACACCACCTCATCCGCCCCCGCCTCGATGGCGGCTTCCAGCATATCATCCGCCGAGGCGGTGGCCGCCGGATAGCGAATCGCGGCCAGGCGGTTGAACATGAAGGAGACCGAGTTGGTCTCCCCCAGCGCCCCGCCGGATTTGTTGAACGCGGCGCGGATGATGGAGGCGGTGCGGTTGCGGTTATCCGTCAACGCCTCCACGATAACCGCCACCCCCGCCGGGCCATAGCCCTCGTAGCGCACCGATTCGTAATGCTCCTGCGCCCCGGCGCCCGTCGCCTTTTTAATCGCGCGGTCGATGGCGTCACGCGTCATGTTCTGCTTCAGCGCGGCGCCGATGCCCGCGCGCAGACGCGGGTTGAAGGCCGGGTCCGGCAACCCCTCCTTCGCCGCCACGGTGATCTCACGAATGAGTTTCGCATAAATGCGCGCGCGCTTGGCGTCCTGCGCACCCTTGCGGTGCATGATGTTCTTTGCGTGTGAATGTCCAGCCATTTTTTTCGTTTAGCAGCCTCCGCGCCGCGCCGGAAGAAGGGCGAACATACTTGTCCCCCTCGCCTTGACAGCCACGGCCCCCCCGTCCTATCCCCTGCCCCACCGGGCGCGTAGCTCAGCGGTAGAGCATTCGCTTCACACGCGAAGGGTCACAGGTTCAATCCCTGTCGCGCCCACCACTTCCTCAAAAAACATTGAGCCTAAGAGATTGTTTTAACAGTCTCTTCAAAGACCGTAAGAATAATTCTCAAAAGTTTTTTGGGGCCTGGCCCTTTTTTACAAAAAAGGGCCAGACTCTTGGGAAGCTTTTTATAAAAAGCTCCCCAAACCCCGCAAAAATTTTTAATAATTTCAATTTGTTATAAGAGAAAGCGTTCAAAACGCTCTCTAAAAACGCGGACAGGCGGTTGCCTCATTCGCCTTACGCCGTTCGCGCATAAAAAACGGCGCCCCTCACAGAGCGCCGTTCCTTAATATCCGGGGTCAGGAGCCCGCTGGCCCCTGCGGGGTTCCAAGGGGCAGCGCCCCTTGGTGAGGTTCTCAGGGGCGAAGCCCTTAAGCCGCCTTCGCCATCCCGCGCAGCACGTACTGCAAAATGCCGCCATGCTTGTAATATTCCACCTCATCGGCGGTATCCACGCGGCAGAGCAGCTCCACCTCCTGCTTGGAGCCATCCGCGCGGGTGATCACCATGGTGATGTCCATGCGCGGCGAGAGCTTGTCCAGCCCGATGATGTCGATCATCTCATCGCCCTTCAGGCCGAGCGACTTGCGGGTCACCCCATCCTTGAAGAGCAGCGGCAGCAGCCCCATGCCCACCAGGTTGGAGCGGTGGATGCGCTCGAAGCTCTCGGCGACAACCGCCTTCACCCCCAGCAGCATCGTGCCCTTGGCCGCCCAGTCGCGCGAGGAGCCGGTGCCGTATTCCTGCCCGGCGAACACCACCAGCGGCACGCCCTCGGCCTTGTACTTCACCGAGGCGTCATAGATCGACATATCCTGCCCGCCGGGGAAATGCTTGGTGTTGCCGCCCTCGGCGCCACCCATCATCTCGTTCTTGATACGGATGTTGGCGAACGTGCCGCGCACCATCACATCATCATTGCCGCGCCGCGCGCCGTAGGAGTTGAAGTCCTTCTGCTGCACCTGATGCTGGCTCAGATACTCACCCGCCGGGCCGGATTTCTTGATGTTGCCGGCCGGCGAGATATGGTCGGTGGTAATGGAGTCACCCAGCAGGGCCAACACCCGCGCGCCCTTGATGTCGGAAACCGGCTTCGGCTCCATGGTGATGCCCTCGAAATAAGGCGGGTTCTTCACATAGGTGGAGCCGGACGGCCAGGCATAAGTGTCGGTCCCGCCCGTCACCTCGATCGCCTGCCACTGCTTCGGCCCCTTGAACACATCGCCGTAGCGCTCCAGGAACATCTCGCGCGTCAGCACGGAATGCACGGTATCCGCCACTTCCTGGGTCGAGGGCCAGATATCCTTCAGATACACCGGCTTGCCGTCCTTGGCGGTGCCGATCACGGCGGTGGTGATATCCTCGCGGATATTGCCGAGCAGCGAATAGGCCACCACCAGCGGCGGGCTGGCGAGGTAGTTGGCGCGCACATTGGCATGCACCCGGCCCTCGAAATTGCGGTTACCCGAAAGCACCGAAACCGCGACCAGCTTGTTAGACTCGATGGCGTCCACGATCGCGTCGTCCAGCGGGCCGGAATTGCCGATGCAGGTGGTGCAGCCATAACCCACGGTCTGGAAGCCCATGGCATCCAGATCCGCCGAAAGCTTCGACTTATCCAGATATTCGGTCACAACCTGCGAGCCGGGCGCCAGCGAGGTCTTCACCCACGGCTTGGGCGTCAAGCCCAGCGCGCGCGCCTTGCGCGCCACCAGCCCGGCGGCCACCAGCACATAAGGGTTGGAGGTGTTGGTGCATGAGGTGATGGCGGCGATCACCACATCACCATGGGTGATCTCATAGCCCTTGCCCGCCACAGCGGCCTTGGTGCCGGCGGCATCGGCGGCGACGCCCAGCCCCTTGGTCAGCTCCTTGGCGAATTCCGCCGCCGCGTCCTTCAGCAGCACGCGGTCCTGCGGGCGCTTCGGCCCGGCGAGCGAGGGCTGCACGGTGGAGAGGTCGAGTTCCAGCGTATCGGTGAACACCGGGTCTTCCTCGGTGCGCCACAGGCCCTGCGCCTTGCAATAAGCTTCAACGAGCTTGATCCGGTGCTCATCGCGGCCCGAGAGGTGCAGATAATCGAGCGTAATCTGGTCAACCGGGAAGAAGCCGCAGGTCGCGCCATATTCCGGCGCCATGTTGGCGATGGTCGCGCGGTCGGCCAGCGCCAGGTCCGCGAGGCCCGCGCCGTAGAATTCCACGAACTTGCCCACCACCTTCTTGGCGCGCAACATCTGCGTCACGGTCAGCACCAGATCGGTCGCGGTCACGCCCTCGGAGAGCTTGCCGGTGAGCTTGAAGCCGATGACATCGGGGATCAGCATGGCGATCGGCTGGCCCAGCATCGCCGCCTCGGCCTCGATGCCGCCAACACCCCAGCCCAGCACGCCCAGGCCGTTCACCATGGTGGTGTGGCTGTCGGTGCCATAGAGCGTGTCGGGGTACACATAGGTGGAACCACCATTTTCCGAGGTCCAGGCGACCTGCGCCAGATATTCCAGATTCACCTGATGGCAGATGCCGGTATCGGGCGGCACGACGCGGAAATTATCAAACGCCTCCTGGCCCCAGCGCAGGAAGCGGTAGCGCTCGCCGTTGCGGTCGAACTCCATGGCGATGTTCTTCTCCAGCGCATCGGCCGAGCCGGAATAATCCACCATCACCGAGTGGTCGATCACCAGATCAACCGGCACCAGCGGGTTCAC
>JAKBAQ010000011.1 GCA_021808985.1 Pseudomonadota bacterium | reverse complement strand
GAAATGACAAACCCCGCCGGGTTAGGGCGGGGTTTTTGCGGTCTAGGGGGCTTGTCATCGCTTGGCCCTGAACCGGCCCCTTGCGGGGTCTTCCAAGCCCGGCTCTGCCCTGGGGGGGCGGTGTTGAGGGTGCGAGTGCTGTTTTACACTATTGCGGCTTTATTCGCCATCGCCCGGCTTGGCCAGGCGCACGCCAGCGCCGCCGCCGTTTTCTGGGATGAATTGCACACCCGCCGCCTCGAGGGCCGCGCGGATGGCTTCTGTAGTGGAGCGTCTGGGTGTGACGGTGGCGTTTTCAAAGCGAATCAGGGTGCTTTTCGGCACGCCGCTTGCAGTGATGAGCTGCTCCAACGTCCAGCCCAGCAGGCCGCGCGCTGCACGTACCTGGCCGGGGGTTATGAAACCTAAAGTGTCATTGGCTCTTGCGTTCACGTTGTTATTGTGACACCGTTAGTATCACTTCGCAAGCTGCGAAGCGGCCAGAGCGAGGGGTAGGAGCCTCGCCCTGGCCATAACCTCAAGAACGGAGCTTACCTATGCCAAAGGCTGATGCCGCCTCTACCATATCCCCGCCCGAGTCCAACACCCTGCCGGTAATGCCGCCGCCGCGCGTGTCGGCTTACGAATTGGCCGCGCAGCTCCCCGAGCTGTGGCAGGCGAGCTGCGCGGCGGATGAAAAATCGACCGGCTATGACAAGACCAGCCCGATCTACCGGGCGCTGAATGACTTTCAAGCCGAAATCTCTGCAAGAACAGACGCTCTGGAACGGGCGGCGCTGCTTACGCCCGCGCAGAATTTGAGGGATGCGGTGGCGCAACTGTTGTTGTTGTCAGAGGGGTTGCAGACCACCTCTGACGTGGAGCTGGCCGAGAGAGCCGGTGCCCTGCACGGGGCGCTGCGGATAATTCTGCCCATGTGCGAAGCCGATTTTGCCGGGCTGGTGGATGTTTACGCCAAAGGACTTGACCTGGAGATGGCATAATGAGCAGTGCGGATTTCTCGGGGTTGATCGGCCTCTACGGGGCCTTTGTTGGTGCAGGGGGCGTGCAATGAGCAAAGTTTCTGCCGGCATGGCCCCTGATGTTCTGATGGCGGCTGGCGCCATGGTTGAGCACGTGCGCGCCGTTGAGGTGGGCCTTGGCCGCATCCAGAACCTGACCTCGGCGCTGGGCTTCATGGCTGAGAGTGACGCGGGCAGCCACCCGGAGTTTTTGCCTTCAATCGAGGCCATTGCCGAAATTCAGTTGGAAGTCTTTGACCGGATTGCGGGGGATTTGGAAAAGCTGAGCGGCTGGGTGGGCGAGGTTGCGGCCTTGGGCGGCAAAAAGGGCGCGGTGCCATGAGTTGGGAAGCCGAACCGCCCCCGCCGGGCGTGAAGGATGCCAGCAATTCCGCGTGGCTGGCTTTGAACGCCGCGCGAAAGCTTGTGTATGGCCTCCAACTTATCGCCCGCGAACCCGCCGTTGACTTGATGCAGGCCGACAGGGCGCGGGCGGCGGTAGAGCAGATTTCCGCCAGTGTTGAGGCGCATTTGGAGCACTTGGGCGAGGCGCTGGACGCCCTGGATCGCGTTTGCGATGGGCTCCGGGAATAAGGCGATTTGCCGGCGCCGCGCGGCGGGTTCGCTCGAATCGTTCGAAAAACCCCCGCGAGCGGTTTTTGAGAATATCAAGGCCGGTCAAGCAGCTTTGCGAAAAAAGGCAGATGAGGCTTGACCGATACGCTCACAAAAGCATTCTGAGAAGCCCAGGCTAGGCTGATCCCCGAACGCCGCGACCTTCACGCGCGGTCCGCCTGGGCACCTTACCCACGTGAAGAGTCCCCGGAGTGAAGCCGGATGATCGCTAAACAGAAGTTCAATCTCCAGGATTATTGCGGCCTGCCGCTGGCGGTGGCGCTCGACCGCCTGGCCGAACAGGCGGGGGTGATTGATTGCGAACCTGAGCGGCTTGAGGGCGGCTTTGTCCTGCACCCGGACGAAGGGCGGCGCTGGGTGCGCCTGTTTTTCCGCCGCTTTATCAAGAAGCCAGACACTGGCCATGAACGCCGCCCACCTTTGGGGGCGACGCAGACCGGCGATGCCTATGACGTTGCGCAAAGGAAGATCGCGGCCAAAAACAGCGTGGGCGCGGCCTTTGTGTGCGCTGTTGGGCCGCTGATTGAGGCGCTCAAATCCGGTCAGATCGTCGCGCATGGGTTTGTGCGGGGGGCGCTGAAACTCGAACCGATCGACCCGGCGCGCTGGCATATGGGCTGGCTCATCGGGCGCCGCGACAATACCGCCGTGATCGAATTCTTCGTAAATGTGACAAACGAGGATGCCGATATTGAGGTTGTTGGCGTGATGCTGGCCGCGCCCGAGGGCGTGCGGTTGGCGCCACAAGCCGAGGCCCGCCGCGCGGCGGGCGAAGCCGACAAGCCAAGAAAACTTGGGAATAGAGGCGCGAATGATGATGAGGCGTTGCTGCGGCTGATCGAGATTTTGAATGGGGAAAGGCAGAGCATGTTGGGGGCCTGTACGCGGCTTTGGAAAGAGGCTGCTGCTGGCAAGGTAAAGATGAAAATAGCTGAGCCAAAGGCCCTGGCTAAGCGGCTGACGCCAAAACTTAAAAAGACGCACATCATTATTGAGGCGGCAGACGGCAACATTGGATTTGTTGAGGCAAAGCAGTCTCATGAGATTTAATTCTACGGTGGCATTAAGTGGAATGCGCGGAATGCGGTTCTTAGCCCATAAACTGCCCTGTTCGGCATATCGCCGCATAGAAAGGGTATTTTATGAAAGACAGCAGAGAAGTGCCGCCGCCTGGTGGGTTTCGGATTTTGAGCAACGAAGAGGCCCGGTTGCGCGCTGGGGGCATCTCCCGGCGCACCTGGGATTTGATGCGCCAGCAGGGCACAGGGCCGGAGTTCGTGCGGATCGGGCGCCGCCGCGTTGGCTACACCGAGCAGGCGCTGCGCGATTGGGCCGCCGGGCGCACTGTGCGGAGCACCGCGCAAGTTGGGGGTGCGGCATGAGTGGCAAGGTGGCTTATGTGCCCTTCGCCCATGCTCGTACTGCTATGGTTTCGCTCTTGCTATCCTATGCTGGTGAGTTGAGCCGACTTCTAGATGAAAACCTAGAACGCTATGGCGACCATTTTGGGCGGGCGGCGGCGGCGATGCGAGCGAAAGACCGGCGAATGCTGGTGTTTCGTGCGAATCAAATTGCAGATGAGTTGATGAATTTGAAGCCCGCCTGTGTTGCGTCAAGTTGTGACGATGTGGCCCGTGAATTCGATAACGATATGGCTCTAATGATCCGGGGCGGCTGGCTGCTAGGGAGCTTGGGCGAAGCGATAGGCGCAGAAAGGCGGGCTTATGATGAATGACGCCCGTGAAATCGCCCAGCTTCTCGCCGGGCGTGCCCCCGAATTGGCGCGCGAGTTGTTGCCGAACGGGCACAAGGAAGGCGCCGAGTGGCGCGCGGGCGGCTTGGACGGAAGCAAAGGCAAATCCTTGGGCGTTCGCTTATACGGTAGCAAGGCTGGCGTCTGGCAGGACTTCGCGGTTGGTGTCGGCGGTGATGCGCTCGATCTGGTGCGCCAGGCGCGCTGCGGGGGCGATGTAAAAGCCGCGCTTGAATGGGCGCGAAGCTGGCTCGGGCTATCGAATGACCCGCGCCCGGCCCGCGCGCAGGTAGCGCCGGCGCCCAGCCGCCGCGCGGATGACGAGGCGCGAGATGCCGAGCAGGAACAGCGTATAGCAAAGGCGCGGGCTATCTTTGCCGCCGCCGAGCAGCGCCTAGCTGGCACGCCCGCCGCGCTTTACCTGGGCGCGCGGGGCATCGACCTTGCCGCGCTGGGCCGCCAGCCGCGTGCGTTACGATTTCACCCCGGCCTTTGGGTGCCAGAAGCCCGGCGGAATTACCCCGCCATGATCGCGGCTATAACGGCGGATGACGGCCAGATGATCGGCATTCATCGCACCTTCGTTCACCAGAACGATAAAGGGATATGGACCAAGGCGCCGCTGATTTCGCCAAAGATGAGCTTGGGGCGCGTTGCAGGTGGCACGATTCGCCTTTGGCGCGGCGCGTCTGGTTTGCCGCTGGCCGCCGCGCGGCCAGGTGAAACGCTGCTGCTGGGCGAGGGCATCGAAACTTGCCTGAGTGCCGTTCTGGCCGCGCCGGAATATCGCGCCCTGTGTGCTGTGAGCCTGGGCAACATGAGGGCCATCGACCTGCCCGCCGCCATCTCCACTATCGTCATCCTGGCCGACAATGACCCGCGAGATTCACCGGCAGACAATGCCCTGCGCGCGGCGGCTGAACGCTTTGCGGCGCAAGGGCGGACCGTGAAAATCGCGCGCTCACCTTTGGGCCAAAAAACCGACATGAATGATTTACTACAAGCGGGTGCCGAATGACAAAATCAAGAACCGGCGGCGCGAACGCCGTTCGCGCGGCAATTGAAAGCGCCGAAATCGTGCCCCCGCCGAGTATTGTGCCAGAGGCGGCCAGGCGAAATTTGGTGATGCTCGAAGATGGTCTCTACCGCCGCGAAAACGATCTGTTCTGGGTTTGCGCCCCGTTCAAGGTTGAGGCGGAAACGATCGATGAGGCAAACAATTATGGGCTTCTGTTGTCGTGGCGAGACCGGGACGGCAACCTTCGCGAGGAAGTGTTTGGCCGCGAAATGTTTGCCGGGGAATGCGGCGAGTTGCGTGCCCGCCTGTCGGCTGGTGGTCTAACGGCTATGTCGGACCTGAAAAGCCGCCAGGCGTTTGCCGCCTACTTAAACACGGTGGCGACACCAACCCGCGCCCGCGTGGCGGCCCGTACCGGCTGGCACGCCATAGGGGGCGGACGCGTGTTTGTGCTGCCCGCCGCCGTGCTGGGCGCGACCGGCCAGCGCGTCATTTTGGCATCGGGCGCGCGCGGCTTGGCGCCGTTCGCAGCATCGGGCACGCTCGATGACTGGCAACGCGGCGTGGCGGCGCTGGTGGCGGGCAATTCGCGGTTGGTGTTCTCGGTGGCTTGCGCATTTGCTGGCGCGCTGCTCGAGCTCAGCGGTGATGATGGCGGCGGCTTCAATCTGAAAGGCCCAAGCCGCGCGGGCAAGACGACAGCCCTGCGTGCAGCGGCAAGTATTTGGGGCGGTGCCCCAGGCTTTGGCGCTGGTGCGTTCATTCGGTCCTGGCGTGCAACCGGCAACGCGCTCGAGGCCGTGGCGGCGGCGCATTCGGACACGCTGTTGTGTCTCGATGAAATGGGCCAAGTTGATGGCAAAGAACTTGGCGAAATTTCCTATATGATTTCAGGTGGCCTAGGCAAAAGCCGGGCTGATCGCGGCGGGGCGGCCAGGGCGCAAAGCCGGTTTCGGGTGCTGTTTCTCTCAACCGGCGAGGTCGGCCTTGCCGACAAAAGCGCCGAGGGCCGCAAGGCGGTGAAGGCTGGGCAAGAGGTCCGGTTCGTGGACGTGACCGCTGACGCTGGCGCGGGGCTGGGGATTTTCGAGCAGTTGCACGATGAGCCTGGCCCGGCGGCGCTGGCTGAATTGCTGAAAGCGGGCACGCGGAAATTTTATGGCAGTGCCGGACCGGCCTTTGTTCAGGTCATCACTGAGCGATTGGCGGCGCCGGAATTTCAAGACGGCTTGGCCGAGCGCATTGGCGATACAGTGGCCGGATGGCTGGCAAGTCATCCTGATGCGACCGGCCAAGTGCGCAGCGTGGCGCGGCGTTTTGCGCTGGTGGCCGTGGCTGGCGAGTTGGCGACCGAGAGTGGCATAACTGGTTGGCCTGCCGGTGAGGCCGAGGAAGCCGCCGCGCGGTTGTTCCGGGCCTGGCTTGCGGCGCGGGGATCGGCCGGCGCGCGCGAGGATCAGCAAGCCATTGAGCAACTCCGGGCTTTCATGGTTGCGCACGGTGTCTCGAGGTTTGAGCGATGGGACAAGGATAAGCGCCCGAATTCCGAGGGCGACGTTGTGGCTGAGGCCGCGCCGGTCGAGCGCGTTTCGGTGCAGCATCGCGCGGGTTGGCGGCGCTGGATCGAGGAAGAGGACGGGCGCGGGTTCTGGCGGTACTACATGACGCGCGAAGCGATGGGCGAGGCTTTGGCTGGGCTGGATTTCCGGGCGGCGGTGAGGGTGCTGGCCGATGCGGGCCACATCACCCGCGACAAGGACGGCAAATCCACCGTATTGCGACGCCCGCCGGGGGTAGAAAAGAACATGCGGCTGTTCGAGGTGCGCTCCACCATTTTGGGGGCCGGGGTGGATGATCTCGATGATGGCGCGGGCGCGTAGTCTGTTTCTTTTGGGTATACCTTCGCAATACAGCCCTGGTGAGACACTTTTTGTGTATTATTAGGGTTGCTTTTTGAATTGCAATACAATAGGCAGAGAGGGTCTAGAACCAAACGAGACAAAAGGACCCGCTGACATGGCCACTTACGGTTACGCCCGTGTTTCGACCACCGACCAGAACCTTGCTGTGCAGTTGGCGGCCCTCAAAGCGGCGGGCTGCGAGATTGTCCGCGCTGAAAAGGCGAGCGGCACATCGATGAAGGCGCGCATAGAGTTGACCACGCTCCTCGAATTCCTGCGCCCTGGCGATACCCTGGTTGTCACCCGCATCGACCGCCTGGCGCGTTCGATGCACGATCTTCAAATTATTGTCTCGGGCCTCAAGACAAAAAATGTGACGCTGCGGGCGACCGAACAGCCGGTTGATACGGGCACGGCGGCGGGCAAGGCATTTTTCGATATGTTGGGGGTGTTTGCGGAATTCGAGACCAATTTGCGGCGCGAGCGTCAGCTAGAGGGCATCGCGTCGGCCAAGGAGGCAGGGGTTTATAAGGGGCGGACACCTTCAATTGATGCTGAGCAGGTGCGCAAGCTGAATGCTGAGGGTGTGGGGGCAACCGAGATTGCCCGGCGGCTTGGGGTGTCGCGCCCGAGCGTTTACCGCATCCTGAGCCGGGCCAAGAATTAGCCGCAAGATCGCCCGTGTTTGAACCGTATGGGCCGGGGCGATTACGCCCCGGCTTTTTTTGCGCGCACGGGCAAGGTGCCTGCGCGGTCAGTGGTCGGGTGAGGTGATCGCGGCGCCCTGAGGTGCTGGCGGGTGTGAGGCCGGTGTTTGGCACACATTTTCAAAAGGTGTGCCGCGTGTGCCTTCAAGGTGTGCCTGATTATTCTGTTTTATATCAACAAGTTATATTGGTTTGGCACACATGCACACCTTGCACACCATTTTTTAGGTATGGAGAGTGAAGCGCAGGGCCAGAACAGGAACGCGCCGCGCGGTCGGTGGCCGGGTGAGGTGACGGCGGCGCCCCGAGGTGCTGGCGGGTGTGAGGCTGGTGTTTGGCACACATTTTCAAAAGGTGTGCCGCGTGTGCCTTCAAGGTGTGCCTGATTATTCTGTTTTATATCAACAAGTTAAATGTCTTTGGCGCACATGCACACCTGGCACACCGTTTTTTGGGGATGTAGGGTGAGTGCAGGGCCAGAACAGGAACGCGCCGCGCGGTCGGTGGCCGGGTGAGGTGATGGCGGCGCCCCGAGGTGCAGGTGAGAGTGATGCGGTTGCCGTGCCTGGTAGTGGCGGGCGCCGTTGATGCCGTGGCGGTCGGTCTGGTCTGGGTCGTGCATTCTGCCCGGCAAGGGGGTGGGGGGTTTAAGTTCCTGGCAGGTTCGCTCCGCCAACCGCGTTTAGGTCAAACGCATATCGTCGCGAAATTGGCGGAAAACATTTTTTTTGACCCTGCCCAGGAGCTTGGCCAAACAGTCCGGAGAGAGTCCGGAGGCTTTGCTGTCGGCTTGCTGATTTCTAGAAAATGCCCTGCAGACCATTGATTTTACTGGTGCCGACACCCGGGATTGAACCGGGGGCCTACTGATTACGAATCAGTTGCTCTACCGCTGAGCTATGTCGGCGACCTGGAAGCAGGCTATATCGAAGCTCCCGCCTCGCCGCAACTACCCGCCATCACCCAAAATCGGCCAAGGCTTCCGGCCCGCCACGCGGCATTGCCCCAAACCTGAACAGGAGCGCGTCCCGCCGGCGGTTTTGCCGCCGCCAAACCGCGCTCCCATGCCTCAGTTCTGCCCGTTATCGCTATTTTTGTTCAACGGAATCCCAACGAACAGCGCCTGCCCCTGCCGGACGATCCGCAGCGCCACGGCGGGCGCCCCGGCCTTGCGCGCGGCCTGAATGTCAGCCACCACGTCATCGGGCGAGGTCACGGTCTTCGGCCCCACGCCAACCAGCAGGTCGCCCTGCTGCAGGCCCGCCTGGTCCGCCAGAGAATTCGGCTTAACCGCCATCACCACCGCGCCCGTGGCGCTATCCGAGAGGTTCAGCTGGCTGCGCAAATCCGGCGTCAGCGGCGCCAGCGTCAATCCCAGCTCGCCCTGGGTCGTCGCGGAGCCTGGCTGGCCGCCCGCATCCTGCTGGAAGCCCGCATCCGGGTTCGCCGGCATCACCTCCACCGCCACGGAAATGTCATGCACCTTGCCATCGCGGATGAAGCTGATCGCGGTATCATGCCCCGGCGCGACATTGGCGATATCATCAGCCAGATCATTCGGGTTTTTCACCACCGCGCCGTCGACCGTGACAATCACATCCCCCGGCTGCAACCCGGCCTTCGCCGCCGGGCTCCCGGCTGAAACCGCCGCCACCAGCGCGCCGTCGCTCGTCGGCTCCGCCATTGAGAGACCCATCGCCTGCGCCACCTGCGGCGAAATCTCCTGCGCCGCCACGCCCAGATACCCGCGCACCACCTTGCCGCCAGCAATCAGCTGCCCGGTCACGCGCTTGATCATATTGGAGGGAATGGCAAAGCCGATCCCCACCGAGCCGCCGGTGGGCGTCAAGATCGCGGTGTTGATCCCGATCACCTGCCCCCGCTGGTTGAACAGCGGCCCGCCGGAATTGCCTTCGTTGATTGGCGCATCGATCTGGATAAACCGGTCATACGGCCCATCGCCGATATCGCGCCCCAGCGCCGAGACAATCCCCGCCGTCACGGTGCCGCCCAGGCCAAAGGGGTTGCCCATCGCCACCACCCATTCGCCGGGCTCAACCCCGGAGGAATCCCCAAGCTCGACATAGGGCAGCGGATGCCCGGCATTGATCTTCAGCACCGCCAGATCGGTTTTCGGATCAGTGCCCAAAATCTTCGCCGGATAGCTTCTGCCGTCAGAGAGCTCCACGCTCACCGTCTTGGCGTCCTTCACCACATGGTTGTTGGTCACCACAATGCCGCTGGAGTTGATAATGAACCCCGACCCCTTGGCCTCAACCACCTGCGGCTGCTCCTGGAAGCCCTGCATCCCGCCAAATGGAAATCCCGGCGGAAACCCGGGTATCTGCGGCATCTCGTTCTGCCCCTGGCCGCCGCCGGAATCCTGGCTGTCCGTCTGGTTCAGCTTCAAATGCACATCGATGGAAACCACCGCCGGGGTCACGCGCTTCACCAAATTGGTAAAATCCCCAACCGGCGTATAATTCGCCTGCACGGCCGCCGTTTCATCCAAAGGCGAAGGCGCGGGGGCGGACGCCCTGGCATAACCGCCGCCCAGCCCCGCCAGAGCCGTCGCGCCAAGCAGCGCCAGCGTTAGAGCCGTGCCGCGCTTCATCTTCATACGTACCAACAACTGTCTCTCCTGTGCCCTCGTCGTGTTAAGCAACTCGCAACAATAGATAATGCACGTTTTCCGAGCGGCGATAAGACCATCCGAGGTGAAACAATCGTCACCAAAAAGACACAGCCAAACAAAATCTCAGAAAAACTCCGCCAGCGGTTACAATTCTTCACCCAGCCGCGCTCAGGCGCCGTCGCGCACATCCACCAGCACAACTTCCGCCGCGCCCACCGCCTCAATCTCCACTTCCGGCTCCTCATGCACCGCCACGCCGTCGCGCGCGCGCGCCAGCACGCCGTTCACCTTCATCTCGCCGCTCGCCGCCACCAGGTAGGCCGCCCGACCCGGCGCCAGCGGGTAACGCGCGCGCTCTCCCGCCGCCAGTTTCGCCGCCAGCACGGCCGCATCGGCATAGAGCGGCAACGCCCCGCTCTGCGCATCCTCCGGCCGGCCGCTCGCCAGCACGCTCAATCCCTGGCCCGTGGCGCGCGGAAACTCCTTGGTGCCCCACCCCGGCTCCACCCCCATCCGGTCAGGAATGATCCATATCTGGAACAGCCGCGTCAGCTCGTCCTCCAGATTATGCTCCGAATGCGTAATCCCCCGCCCGGCATGCATCACCTGCACATCCCCGGCCCGGGTCACGCCCACATTGCCCAGGCTGTCCTTGTGCGTAATCGCCCCCTGCCGGATGAAGGTGACAATTTCCATATCCCGGTGCGGATGCGCGCCAAACCCGGTCCCCGGCGCAATCTCGTCGTCATTCCACACGCGCAGGCGGCCAAACCCCATGCGCGCGCGGTCATGGTACTCACCGAAGCTGAAATGGTGCCGCGCGTTCAGCCATTCATTGCGGAACGCACCAAGCGAGGAAAATGGACGCACATCGATCATGGGAGCAGCCTTTCATAAAACCGCCTGTAATTTAGGATGCCCCGCCGCCAGAGCAATATCCGCTCATATGCAATCATCCGCGCGGATAAGCGTGCCCGTTAAAACAATCCATGGCTGAACCAGCGTCACACCCCCATCAGATCGGTTGGCCGGCATAGGCCGAAAAACCAGACACCCCAGGCCCCGCCCGCATGGCATATTGATTTATCCGTGATCTATTTTCCGGAAAATGGTGGGCGCGACAGGGATTGAACCTGTGACCCCCACCATGTCAAGGTGGTGCTCTACCGCTGCGCTACGCGCCCATATCCGCGCCGGTGTTTAGCCGTGTTGCGTTTTGGAGGCAAGTACCCCCAACACCGCCCGGCTCAGGTTTTCCACCACCCCCCAATCCGCCGGCGGCGCCAATGCCCTTGGCGCCGGTTTTTAGAGATTTTTAGCCGTCTCTTCAAAAACATAAAGGATAATTCTCAAAAGTTTTTTGGGGCCTGGCCCTTTTTTGCAAAAAAGGGCCAGAATCTTGGGAAGCTTTTTATAAAAAGCTCCCCAAACCCCGCAAAAATTTTTAATAATTTCAATTTGTTATAGGAGAAACCGTTAAAGGCAGTCGCTTACACATCCTCCACCAACTCCACCCCCGGCACCAGCTTCATCGCCTGCGCCAGCCTGGCGGTGACATTAAACCCCCCCGGCAGGATAACATCGAGATCCCGCTCCAGCCCGGTCTTTGGCACCAGCGTCACCCGCCCGCGTCCCCTGCCCTCATGCTCAAGCAGGGAGCGTATCTGCCCCAGCGCCTCGGCGCGGTCGAACCAGATGCGCAAGCTGGCGCCCGCCTTGGCGGCGGCGTCATCCAGCAGGGTGACATCCGTGGCCGTGATACGCAGCGCTTCACCCTCGATCTTCACATCGGCGGTCACGAGCAGCGCCGTCCCCTCAACCAGCAGTTCGCGCACCCGCCCCAGCACCTCCGAAAACAGCGTAACTTCGAAGCTGCCTTCCATGTCCGAGAGCGTGAGCCAGAGCATGCGGCTGCCCGTGCGGGTAATGCGCTCCTTCTTGCCGCCCATCGTGCCCGCGAGCTTGATGCGCGTGGCCCCCGCCTGCACCCGGCGCTCAATCCCGCCCGAAGACACCACATCAAGCCGCTTGAGCGCGACGGCATACATATCCAGCGGGTGCGCGCTCACATGGAAGCCGATGGCCTCCGCCTCGAAGGCCAGCCGGTCCGTCTCCGGCCAGTCGGGAATCTCCGGCAGGCGTATCTTCTCCGGCTCCACCCCGCCAAACAGGCCAATCTGGCCAGACTGCTTCTCCTCCGCCTGCGCCTGCGCGGTGCGGATGATGGTCTCCGCCGCGCTGAAAACCCTGGCGCGGTTCCCCTCCAACGAGCCAAAAGCCCCCGCCTTGGCCAGTATCTCCACATGCGCCCGGGTCAGGGATTTCACCTCGATCCGCGCCGCGAAATCAGAAATATCCCTGAACGGCCTGTCCCCCCGCGCCTTGGCGATATCCGCCATCGCCGCGATGCCGACACGCTTTACCGCGCCAAGCGCATAGCGGATCGCAAGCCCGCCATCCGGCAGCGTCTCGGGTTTAAAGTCGGCGTCAGAGAAATTCACATCCGGCGGCAGCACCTGAATGCCCATGCGCATGGCATCCGCGCGCAGCACAGCCAGCTTGTCCGTGTTGGTGATGGAAAGCGACATGCAGGCAGCCAGAAAAAAAACCGGGTGGTTGGCGCGCAAATAAGCGGTCTGGTAGGAAACCAGCGCATAAGCCGCCGCGTGCGATTTGTTGAAGCCATAATCCGCGAATTTCGCCATCAGGTCGAAAATCTCATTGGCCTTCGCCTCGGTGAACCCCTGCTTGAGCGCCCCTTCGCAAAAAATCTTGCGCTGGGCGTCCATCTCGGCGCGGATTTTCTTGCCCATGGCGCGGCGCAGCAGGTCCGCGCCCGCCAGGCTGTACCCCGCCATCACCTGGGCGATCTGCATCACCTGCTCCTGGTAGACGATGATGCCATACGTCTCGCTCAGAATGCCATGAATCGCCGCATCCGGCGCGGTCCAGGCGGCGCCGTGCTTGCGGGCGCAATAATCCGGAATATTGGCCATCGGGCCAGGACGGTTCAGCGCCTGTATCGCGATCAGATCCTCGAACCTGTCCGGGCGCATCTGCTGCAGGGCGCTGCGGTAGCCCTGCGTTTCAAAGGTGAACACGCCGCCCGTATCGCCACGCGCGATCATCTCATAGGTCTTGGGGTCGTCCATCGGAATGGCCGAAAGGTCGATCTCCACCCCCTGCGCGCGCAGGAAGCCGAGCGCGCGGTCCAGCACGGTCAAGGTCGTCAGCCCGAGAAAATCGAACTTCACCAGCCCCGCCTGCTCGACATATTTCATCGAGAACTGCGTGACGAGCATGTCCGAGCGCGGGTCCTTGTAGAGCGGCACCAACTGGTCAAGCGGCCGGTCGCCGATCACCACACCCGCCGCATGCGTGCTGGCATGGCGGTACAGCCCCTCGATCTGCAAGGCGATTTCCATGAGCCGCGCCAAGGCCTCGTCGGAATCGCGCAGCTCGCGCAGCTTCACCTCACCGTCTATCGCCTCCTGCAGCGTAACCGGCTTGGCCGGATTGTTGGGAATCAGCTCCGCGACCTTGTTCACCTGCCCATAGGGCAACCCCAGCACCCGCCCCACATCGCGCACCGCCGCGCGGGCCTGCAACTTACCAAAGGTGATAATCTGGGCGACCCGCTCAGCGCCATATTCCCTGGTCACATAGGCAATCACCTCGTCGCGGCGTTCCTGGCAGAAATCGATATCGAAATCCGGCATCGACACACGCTCAGGATTCAAAAACCGCTCAAACAGCAAGCCATAGCGCAGCGGGTCGAGATCAGTGATCAGCAGCGCCCAGGCGGCGAGCGAACCCGCGCCCGAACCACGGCCCGGCCCCACGGGAATTTTATGCTCCTTCGCCCATTGGATGAAATCCGCCACGATCAGGAAATAGCCCGGAAACCCCATCTGGATGATGGTTCCAAGCTCGAATTCCAGCCGCCGTCGATACGGCTCGCGCGCCTCTTCTGGCAGGCCCAGCGCATTCAGCCGGGTCTCCAGCCCTTCTTCGGCCATCGCGCGCACCGTCTCGGCCTCCGTGGTCCCGGGGCGCACCTTCGGGCAAGTCGGCAGCAGGGGCTTGCGCGCTTCCGCCATCACCGCGCATGAGCGCGCGATAGCCAATGTGTTGTCACAGGCATCCGGCAGGTCGGCGAACAATTCGCGCATGACCTTGGCGGGCTTGAACCAGTGCTCCGGCGTCACCCGCCGGCGCTCCACCTCGGCCAGCACCCTGCCCTCGGCAATGCAGAGCAGCGCGTCATGCGCCTGATGCATCGAGGGCTTGGCGAAAAAGCACTCATTGGTGGCCACCAGCGGCAAGGCGCGGGCGTCGGCCAGCGTCATCAGGCCCGGCTCTATCGCCTGTTCCAGCTTTTCGCCATGGCGCTGCAGCTCCACCGCGATCCGGCCGGCAAACCCCTCCTCCAGCGCGACGAGATAGGCCAGCGCCTCCGCCATCTGCCCCTCGGCCAGCAGCCGCCCAAGCGGGCCATGCGCGCCGCCGGTCAGCAAAAAAAGCCCCTCGGCATGGCTGAGCAGCGTCTCCAGGGTGATCTGCGGCTTCACCGCCCCGCCAGCCTGCAAATAGCTGGCCGAGGAGAGTTTCTGCAAATTGGCGAAACCGGCCGGCGTCTGCGCCAGCAGCACCACCGGGTCCGGCGCCAGGTTGCTTCCGCCGCGCGCCAGGCCAAGCTGGCAGCCGATAATGGGCTGCACCCCCGCGCCCGCGCAATATTGCGAGAATTCCAGCGCGCCGAACATGTTGGAGCTATCGGTGATGGCCACCGCCGGCATGGCAAGCTCGCGCGCCAGTGCGGCGATCTTGTCCGGCTTAATCGCCCCCTCCGAGAGCGAGAAAGCGGAATGCACCCGCAGATGGACAAAATTCTCGTAAGACATGGCGCCTCCGGTTAAGCGGCTCAGATTCGGCTAAAACAACGGGCCGATCAAGTTAATCCCAGCTCGGCCTCATACCCCACGCCAACAAAATAGAGCCCTCCGGCCGGCGCGGTGGGGCCTGCCTCGGCGCGGCGCCGCGCGGCGAGAATCTCCGCCACCCGCGCCTCCGGCCAAGCCCCCTCCCCGACCATTTTCAACGACCCCACCATGTTGCGGACCTGATGATGCAAAAAGCTCCGCGCCCTGGCATGCACAATCAACCGCTCCCCCTCGCGCGTCACGCTCAGCTCATCCAGCGTGCGCAATGGCGATTTGGCCTGGCAGGCGGCGGCGCGGAAGGATGAAAAATCATGATGGCCGAGCAATAGCTGCGCGGCGCGGTGCATGGCGGCCTCATCCAGCCTCTGGCGCACATGCCACACACGGTTGATCTCCAGCGCCGGAAGCGCCGGCCGGTTGGAGATGACATACCGATAGCTGCGCCAGATGGCGGAGAAGCGCGCGCTCCAGTCCGCCGGTGCGGGTGCGGCGCGCAGCACCGCCACGGGGTGCGGCTTCATATGGTAATTCAGCGCCTCGCGCAGGCGGTGGGGCGTAAAATCCGGCAGTTCCATCTGCACCACCTGCCCCAGCGCATGCACCCCCGCATCCGTCCGCCCGCAGGCCACCGCGGCGGGCATAACGCCGCCGCAAAGCTTGGCGCCCGCCTCCTCCATCACCTGCTGCACCGCCAGCCCGTGCTTCTGGCGCTGCCAGCCCATGAAGGGCGTCCCGTCATACTCAACTTCCAATGCCCAGGAGATCAAAAGAAGCGCGCGCCTTGCGGCAAGGTGAAGCCCCGCAAAAACGCATCAATCGGCATGGCCGCCTTGCCCGGGCGCTGAATCTCCAAGGGCCGCAGCGCACTGCCGCCGCCGCAGGCAATGGTCATGCCGGCGTCCAGAATATCGCCCGGGCGGGCATCCTCCGCCGCGCCACCCGCCAAAACAACCTCCGCGCGCAAAAACTTGAGAACAGTTTCCCCCAGCAGCGCCAGCGAGCCCGGCCACGGATTGTTGGCGCGGATCTGGCGCTCCAGCGCCGCCGCCGGCTGGGTGAAGTCCAGCCGCGCGTCCTCGCGGGTGCGCTTGCGGGCATAGCCGCCTTCCTCGTCATTGGCCGGGGCGGGCGGCTGCTTCACCGGCTCGCTGGGGCTGGCCAGCTCCGCCAAAATCAGCTCCGCCCCAATCACGGCCAGCCGGTCATGCAAGTCCCCCGCGGTATCGCGCGGGCCGATGGCGGTGGCCTGGCGCCGCAGCATGTCCCCGGTATCCAGCCCCTCATCCATCTGCATGATGGTAATGCCGGTGAGCGCATCACCAGCCAGAATAGCGGCCTGAATCGGCGCCGCGCCACGCCAGCGGGGCAGCAGGCTGGCATGGATGTTCAGGCAGCCGCGCACCGGCGCATGCAAAATCTCACCCGGCAGAATAAGCCCATAAGCCGCTACGATGGCGGCATCCAAGCCAAGCCCCCGAAAAAACGCGGCCTCCCCGGCATCGCCCCTCAGGCGCCTTGGCGTGCGCACCGGCAGGCCAAGCTCCAGCGCCGCCTGGTGCACCGGGCACGGCGTCTCACGCTGGCCGCGCCCGGCCGGCTTGGGCGGCTGCGCGTACACAACCGCGACCTCATGCCCTGCCTCGGCCAGCGCGCGCAACGCCGGCACCGAGAACTCCGGCGACCCCATGAAGGCCAGTTTCATTACCTGCGCCCCCGCCGCTCCTTTTGTTCCTTCACTTCCTTGGCGAGCTTGCGCAGCAGGATATTGCGCTTGAGCGGCGACAAATAATCCACGAACTGCACACCGTTGAGATGGTCGATCTCATGCTGCAAACAGGTCGCCAGCAGGCCATCGGCCTCCACCTCATGCTTCACGCCGTCCACATCCTGGTAGCGCACCCGCACCCAGGAAGGCCGCACAACCTCGGCATACTGCTCCGGCAGCGAGAGACACCCCTCCTCACGGGCGCATTTATCATCCGATTCGGCGACAACCTCGGGGTTGATCAACGCCAGCGGCGCCGGCACCTTGTCCGGCGCCACATCCACCACAATCACCCGCAGCAGCCTGCCCACCTGCGGCGCGGCCAGGCCTATGCCGGGGGCGGCGTACATGGTGGCGAACATCGAGGGGATGAGCGCGCGCACCTCATCATAATCCGCCGGTGTCACCGCGCGGGCATGCTTGCGCAGCAGCGGATCGGGAACAACGAGAATCGGCAGCAGCGGCGCGGCCGGTGCAATGGTTTCTGTGGCTGACATTCGTGAAGTTTACAACCTGCCCGCCGCCGGAGCAACGCGCCTCTTGCATCCCGGCGTGATTATGACAACATAAGCCCCGGACGCCTTCGGGGTCTGCAACCTGCTTCGCTCACACTTGGGGGGGCCTATCGTCATGAATACCCGCGTTTTCACCTCGCCTTTGTTTTTGGGCTTCGACCATCTGGAGCAGATGATCGAACGCGCCGCGAAAAACTCGTCCGACGGCTACCCGCCATACAATATTGAGCAGCTGAGCCCGGTCTCCCTGCGCATCACCCTGGCCGTGGCCGGTTTCGTCATGGATGACCTGCAAATCACCCTGGAAGATAACCAGCTGGTAATCCGCGGCCGCCAAACTGATGACGGGCACGGCCGCGTATTCCTCCACCGGGGAATCGCGGCGCGGCAGTTTCAAAGAGCGTTCGTCATCGCGGAAGGGATTGAGGTGAAAGGAGCCTGGCTGGATAATGGGTTGCTGCACGTAGACCTGATCAGGCCGGTCCCCCAGCCGGTGGTCAAGAACATCCCCATTTCGCGCGGGCAAGGCAAAACAAATGTGGCGCCGACTCGGATGGTCGATGGAGACTCAAGGGATTCCCAGGGCTGAATTGCCCTCACCCCTCCCTAATTAAGACACACCCCGCCAATAGACTAACCTTAAACAGCTTGGCCCACGATTAACCTGGCTCATTTGAGAAGGATTTTCCCCATGGACATCAAGACACATGACGGAACGGCGAATTTCCTGCCTGGGACCGTGCTCGACATCCACCACATCTCAGCCGCCCAACTGGCCGGCCTGGGAATGGAAGAAATCGCCTTCGTCAAACCGGTGATGACCGAGAGCGGCCCGGCCTTCGCCATCCACGCCGCTGACGGCACGCCCATGGCCATCGCCTCCAACGCCTCGCTGGCCGCCGCCGCCATCATCCAGAACGACATGGTGCCAAGCCTGGTGCATTAGCCCGCAACAGGGCCGCGCCCTTCACGCCCCCAGCCCCACCAGCTTATTCTCGTTGTTTTTTCTGATTTAATAGAGCAAACTATTCCAAAAGGTGGAGACGCTGACAAGGAGGCTTGCATGACAGCGAAGTCAGATAACAGCCTGTTTTTTGAATTTCCAGCTTGCAATCGTCACGGCGTGAACAAACTTCATGAGCCAATGAGGATGTTTCTTAAATCATGGAAAGCGGACGCGCCACGCCACGCCACGCGCCACCGCTTCACCCAGCCACAACCGCGCAAATTCACTGAACAACCCTACATTGTTAGCGCCCAACATTCTCAGCATTTGAAATCTCCGGTATGAGCCCTCGCCATGCCCCGGAAAATCCCAAACACCGCCCTCCGCGCACCTGACGGCGGCGCGCGCGGCATGAACACGATCTCAAACCAGTTCGAGCTGGCCGACGGCCTCTATGACATGGGCTCCTTCGCCGAAGCCGAAAAAGCCTTTCGTGACCTCATAGCGCAATCGCCGGATCATTTTTTGGCTTACATACGCCTGGGCTTCTGCGCCCGCCGCCGGAATGACAAAGCCGCCTCCGCGCAATATTTTGAAAATGCCTGCCGGCTCAACCCATCCCATATCGGCGTTCATCTTGAGCTGGCAACAGATCTGCTCGAATTAGGCCGCCTGGAAGAGGCCGAAGCCTGCTTCCTCAAAGTTCTGGGCATGGCCCCGGAAAATGCCTGGGCGCATATCGGCGCCGGACATTGCGCGCGCCGGCGCGGAGACCGCGAGGCCTCCCTGCAAAGCTTCCTCGCCGCCGCCGCGCACGACCCCGGTAATATCTGGGCAAAGCCCGAGGCCACTGTGGAACTGCTCGCACTTAACCGGCTGGACGAGGCTGAAACCCTCTGTCTTGAAACACTCGCCTCCCAGCCCGAAAATTTCGCCGCCCTCACCAACCTAGCCGAATGCAAGCGCAGAAGGGGCGATCTCGCCGCGGCCCTGCAACATTTCCAGGCGGCGCTGCGGCAGAATCCCAAAAACACCACCATCCAGCTCGAAACCGCGGAGCTTCTCTTCAAGCTTGAACTCTTCCCCGAGGCTGAGGCGGCTTTCAGCACCCTCGTCGCACAGTCGCCGGATCATTTCGTCGCCCATATAAGGCTGGGCTTCTGCGCCCGCGCCCGGAACGACCGCGCCACCGCCGCCACCTGTTTTGCGCGCGCCAGCCAAATCGACCCCTCCCATGCCGGCGTCCGGCTCGAAATGGCGGCTGACCTGCTGGATCTCGGGCGCCTGGATGAAGCCGAAGCCGGGTTCCGCGCCGTGCTGGCCCTCTCCCCGTCCAACGCCGCCGCCCATATGGGCCTCGGGCACTGCGCGCGCCGGCGCGGAGACCGTCTGGCCTCCCTGCAATGCTTTCTCGCCGCCGCCGCCAACAACCCCGAAAATCTCTGGGCAAAACCCGAAGCGGCGACCGATCTGCTGGAGTTGAACCGGCTTGATGAAGCGCAAGACCTCTATAACGAGGTTCTGGATCAGCAGCCTGACAATCTCACCGCCCTCATGGGCCTGGTCCATTGCGCCCGGCGCCGGGGAGACAGCTCAGCCGCCCACGCAAGCCTGAACCACGCCCTCTCAATCGCCCCCCACAACATCTCCGTTTTACTTGAAATCGCCAACGAACAACGCGATTCCGGCAAATGGCGCGAAGCCGAGGCAACCCTCCTCGCAATCCTGAGCCGCGACCCGCAAAACCTGCACGCCCTCACCATACTCGGCCTGGTCCACCGCGCCTTGGAGCAGCACGAAGAAGCCCTCGCCACCTTCACCCGCGCGCATGAATTCCACCCCGGCCGCGCCCAGCTGCTCGTTGAAATGGCCATCGAAGAACGCTTTCTCGGCCGGCAGGATGCCTGCAACCGCCTCCTGAACACCGCACTGGAGCTCGCACCCGATTGCGTGGACGCAATCGCCCAATCCGCGGAACAGGCCATGATGGCGCAAGACGTTCAGTCCGCCCTGCATCTCTATCAGCAGGCCCTGGAACGTGAGCCGCTGCAACTCAGGCTGATACTGGGCGCCGCCCGCACGCTCACAATTCTGGGCCATGTTGATGAAGCGCTTCAAATGCTGGAATCGGCCGAAGCCAAACTTGGGCCGCAAGCCGAAATCGCAAGCACCAAAGTATCACTTCTGCGCCAGGTGGGAGATTGGCACACCGCGATGACACTGGTCCGCCAGGCCCGCATCACCTGGCCCCGGCATATGGGCCTATGGATTGAACACGCCTACCATGAATTATCCATGGGCTCCGACCAGGAAGTCCGCGCCTGCCTCGATTCCGCCCCCCCCACCTCGCTGCAAGGTGCCGCCAAGCGCAAGCAGCTCGAAGGCCTGTTCGCCGAGCGCCGCTGCGCCTTCGCCAAGGCTTTTGAATTATACCAGGAAGCCGCGGCCCTTAACGGAAACGACCCAGGCATCTACGCTGACCTGACACGCCTCAGCCTGAAAACATTGCATATTGATCAAGCCCGCGAGGCCCTGCAAAAATACTGTTCCCTTAACGCGGTGGCCACCAAACTACGCGGCAAATCAACCAACATCTCGCAAACGATTTTCGGCCAGTGGCTTGATGAATACGCCCTCGGCAAGGACCAGATCGCGCGCATCCGCTCCCTCCAGCCCCTGCCTCCGCCCGAGCAAATCCCCCCCCTGCTCGCTCTCATCCGCGAAGCCCCCGGCAACACGGCCGCGGCCATAAGCCTGATATACGCCGCGCGTTTGGCCGGCATATCCGAGCCCCCACGTCCTCCCGCAAAAACAAAACCCTCCGCCATCCCCAGGCAGATCATCCAGTTCTGGGACTCACCCACGCCGCCCGAGGATATTCAGCATTTAATGAACAGCTTCCGGGAGAAAAACCCGGATTATGATTATCTTCTGTTCAATGACCAAACCGCCAGGAATTTTCTCAAAACATATTTCAACGCCGATGTCTTCGCGGCATACCTGCACGCCAAGGAGCCCGCCCAAAAATCTGACATTTTCCGCCTGGCCTATTTGGCCAAAGAGGGTGGAATTTACACCGATGCGGATGATTTCTGCCTCTCCCCCCTCGATGGCCTCATCCCCCCGCACGCCCTCCTCGCCCTCTACCAGGAAGATCATGGAACCGTCGGCAACAACTTCATCGCCGTCGTCGCCCAACATCCGGCCATCCTGGAAGCCCTGACCCAGGCCGTGCAAGCCATCAACCGCGGCGACACAGACATGCCCTGGCTCTCAACCGGCCCGGCCCTGCTCACGCGTTCAATCGCCACCGTCGTGGCCAACGCCAAACTTGGTTACGCCAGCATGCTGGAAAAAATCACCATCCTCAACCGTCAGGATTTTTCACAAAAAATCGCGATTCATTGCCTGACCGCATACAAACAAACCAACCGCCACTGGAGCAACGCGATTTTTTCAATCCGCAAGGGAGCCGAGCAATAACCCTTAAACCGTAACAATAACCCCCCGCGTCAACCAACACCCCCTGTCTTGATATCCAAAAGCGCGTTGTTTCCCTCAGCTTCCAGCACCATAATTTTTCACCAAACGCTCCGCCTCAATCCGGCGCAAGAAATCAGCCCGCTCGGCACGAAAGCGCTGTTCAGCCTCCTTGTTCCATGCGTCTGAAATTTTTCTCAATTCACCGGCCGCCGGCACCGCAAACCGCGCCAATTCCATCTGAACACCCATGGCCTCAGCGAACATTCCAAGCGTTCCATTGCGGTCCCGCACAATATCCTCATAGCAGATGTTTCTGAAATCAGGATGATTTTCCCGCAACATTATAAAATTATCGTTTTCGGCCTCGGCCAGATGAGCCAGCCATTCCTGTATCGAATCCGCATCGTATAATGGCGGCGCCAGGTCTTCCACCTCTTCGTTTGAATGATATCGCCTCGTGGTCACGGCCCGATAGAGAGAGATCGCCTGCGCCACAATATTTTTCCGCCACAAATTAAAAAATTTTGTTTCATTTCCGAACGAATTAAAAAAAACATCCTTCCCGAAAAGGCGAATATCAACTTCCCGCGCCTCTATCCCAAAAATCCCATTCGGCGTTTTCCGCCGCCGGCTCAGCACCTCCAAAAACCCCTTGGCTTCGCGGCAATTCAAAAATTTCGCGACATCCAGAATAAATTCGGGATTAATATACTCCTCCGGATGCCCCAGCAATTCAGTCCCAGACAATAAAGTCGTCAGCCACGTGCTGCCGGAACGTGCGGTGAACACAATGACATAAGAGCGGCGAGGCCGCGCGTTTTGCTGCATTTCCTGCCTAAACCCTTGTTCGTCGACAACAAGGTCACGCACAATATTCTCAAACCGCCGCGCCTCAATATCCATTTCCGTCCCAATACACATTCATACGTCAATTATTACACGTAAATGTGACTTTTTCCATAGTTTTATACACACGCCACCCCGTGCAGCTGGCGCAGCAACTCCCCCTCCGCCGCCAAGGATGTTTCGGTAACATTGCCCGCCGGTTCGCGCCGCATCACATACGCGCCATCCCCAAGCCCGGCATTCTCAGGTTCAAAAAAGAACACTTCCCTAGAGTTATATCCAGCAAATTTCCTTATATTCACAGCCGTTACGGCAGGGCTGCCGGGCATCGTTTCTCCATCGCGCCCGTTTCGCCGGCCAGCCAAAACAACCGGCGAAGCCTCCTACAGAACCTTTGCCAGAAAACTCTTGGTCCGCTCCATCTGAGGATTCGTGAACAGATCCGAAGGCTTGCCTTCTTCCACGATATAGCCTTCATCCATGAAGAGCACCCGGTGGCCCACCTCACGCGCGAACCCCATCTCATGGGTGACGACAACCATGGTCATGCCCTCACTCGCGAGATTCTTCATCACCTGCAAAACCTCGCCGACCATTTCAGGGTCGAGCGCCGAGGTCGGCTCGTCGAACAGCATCACATCCGGCTTCATCGCCAGCGCCCGGGCAATCGCCACCCTCTGCTGCTGCCCGCCTGAAAGCTCGTCCGGATAGCGCTGCTCCTTCCCCGGCAACCCCACCTTGGCCAGCAGCTCGCGCGCAATCTCGTTTGCCTCCGCCACCGCCTGCTTCTTCACCTTGCGCGGCCCGAGGGTGATGTTTTCCAGAATCGTCAGATGCTTGAACAGGTTGAATTGCTGAAACACCATGCCGACATGCTGACGCAATTTATGGATGTCGGTTGTCGGATCCGTGAGCTTCATACCCACAATCTCGATCTCACCGCTGGTCACCACCTCCAGCCCGTTCAGGCAGCGCAGGAACGTGCTCTTGCCGCTCCCTGAAGGGCCGATGACGACGACAACCTCCCGCTCCTCCACATGATTATTGATCCCTTTCAGAATCTCGTGGTGGCCAAAGGATTTGCGAAGATTCTTAACGCTTATCAACTTGCAGCCTCCTCTCCAGATAGGCGGAGCATTTAGACACGGAGAAGATGATGACAAAATACAACGCCGCGACCAAGGACCATATGGTGAACGACGCGAATGTCGCGGCAATCACAATCTCGCCTTTGTAAACCAGCTCGGCGACACCAACCGGCGCCAGCAGCGAGGTATCCTTCACCGTCTGCGCCGCCTGGTTCACCAGCGGCGGAATCATCCGTTTGAACGCCTGCGGCAGCACGACATAACGCATCGTCTGAAAATCGGTCATGCCGATGCTCAACGCCGCTTCCTTCTGTCCCCGGTCAACGCCCAGAATACCCGCGCGGATAATCTCGGTTACATAAGCGCCCTCATTCAGGCTCAGCGTCAACGCCGCCGACAATATCGGGTACATCAGCTGCCCGAACCATTGGTTCACCGGCAGAATCGCGGGCAGCCCGAGCACGATGAAAAAAAGCTGCACCAGCAGCGGCGTGGAGCGGAATATCTCGACATAGGCGGAGGCGATCCAGCGCATTGGCGCCAGTTTTGAAAGACGCATGAGCGCCGCGATCAACCCGATCACCACCATCAGGATGATCGCGACAACCGCGTACTGGATTGTCAGCGCCAGCCCGCCCAGAATAACCGGAAGATTACCCCAGATAACATTCATAAAGCTGCATACCTTACGCTTATTTGCTGTGAAAAATACAAGACATAACCAGCGTCGGGCCGCTCGCCGCCAAACAGCCGCAATGGCGCGCGCGGCAGTGCAGACTATGGCGGAAGAGGGAGCGGACACATCCGTCACCCCCTCCCATTCGTGGCGCGCCCAAATCGCGTCACCACGCCACGGCTAGCTGGGGCCGCTCGGCCGCCAGCCTCAGGCCAGCTTCAGTCCGAAACCGCGACAGCAGCCGGCTTCAGCACGCCGTCCACCTCGCCGCTCGTATCCCCGCCAAAATACTTCACGAAAAGCTGGTGATAAACACCATCTTTCTTAATCACGGCCAGGCCGGCATTAATCTTCGCCACCAAATTAGGCCGCTTCTTGCTAATCGCGATCCCATAATACTCACCCGTCAGCAACGGCCCCACGGTTTTCACATTGGGGTGCAGTATCTTGAAGTTGACATTAACCGGGTTGTCGAAAATCACCGCATCCGCGCCGCCGGTTTCCAGCGCCTCATAGGCGGAGTCGATATCCTGGAATTGCTTGACATCGTTCATGTCAAAGCCATGCTGCTTGAGATAGTCAGCCGACGACGTGGCCGTCTTGGTCGCCACGACATGCCCCGTCAAATCAGCGAAACCCGTGATGTCGGAGTTCTTTTTAACAAGGATCGACAGGCCGGATTTATAATAAGCATCGCTGAAATCGACATTCTGCAGCCGGCTGCTCTTAATCGTGATACCCGCCACGGCGGCATCCAGCGCATCCGTCTGCAGGCTCGGAATAATCCCGTCGAACGGCAGCGTCTTGATCGTCACGGTCAGGCCCTCAGCCTTGGCGATGGCCTTGATCATGTCGATGTCAAACCCGGTGACCTTGCCGTTCACCTCGGTCTCAAATGGCGGAAACGTGGTATCCGCGCCCACAACGATATTGTTACTGCCCTGCGCACGAGCAGCCTGCGGGGCCGCCATATACGCCACGCTGAAAGCCAGCGGCGCCAGCAACGCAAAAAAAGGTTTTATGTTCAAGATCGACTCCTCTCTTGAAGAATTAGGCCAAACCGGCAGGGAGATATGGAAAAACAGGGGGCGCTTGCAAGCAAACATTTATTGAAAGCGCCCATCACTATGCGACCGGTCCGATCCGGAAGTCAAGATAACGCCAAATCACCCGCCCCGCCGGTTTTAATTCTGGAATTTCCCCGCTCCCGCCGCCCGCAAATGCAAATCGCACCCGCCTGAACGGAATAATCCCCAGCCCAACAGGCCCCACGGCTTAGGAGAGCCGCTCAATCTCACGATACCAGGCGGAGCCGCTGGCGGAGAGACAGGGATTCGAACCCTGGGTACGCTTTCACG
>JAKBAQ010000185.1 GCA_021808985.1 Pseudomonadota bacterium | reverse complement strand
CCGCCCAAATCCACCCGCACGCCCACCGCATCGCGCGTGGTGCCGGGAATGGCGGAGACGATCGCCACATCCTCACCGGCCAGGGCGTTCAGCAAGGTGGATTTTCCCGCGTTCGGGGCCCCCAGGATCACGAATTCCAGCCCTTCGCGCAGCCGCTCCGCCGCCGGGGCGGCTTCCAATATCTCCTGCATTTCACTGCAAATATCAGAAATGCGCAGCAGCAGCCCGGCTTCGACCTCGGGGGGGATGTCTTCATCGGGGAAATCAATCAGCGCCTCCTGCCGCGCCATGACCTGGCGCAGCGCCTCGCGCCAGCCCTGGCAGCGCCGGTGCAGCGCATCCGCGCCCTCCACCGCCTGGGCGCGCTGCGCCTCGGTCTCGGCGGCGATGAGGTCGGCCATCGCCTCGGCTTCCAGCAGGTCCATCCGGCCGTTCAAAAAAGCGCGGCGGGAGAATTCACCCGGCTCGGCCGGGCGGGCACCCAGGGCCACCAGGGCATCGGCCACGGCGGCGAACACCGCGCGCCCGCCATGCAGCGCCAGCTCGGCCGTGTCCTCACCGGTGAAGCTGTGCGGGCCGGGAAAGCAGGTGAGCAGCGCATGGTCCAGCACCCTGCCCTGCCAGCGCAAGGCCCGCAGCACGGCGCGGCGCGGCGCGGGCAGGCCGCCCGCCAGCGCGGCGGTGATCTCAAACACGCCGGGGCCTGAGAGCCGCAGCACGGTGACAGCGCCGCCGCGCCCGGTGATGGCGGCGAAAATGGCGCCGCTCATGACGCGGACGAAACTATCATTGTGTTAGATATCGTGACTCAAGATGCGCCTGGAACGCCGCCGGGTTCAGTTTTTCTCCCGTGGTGGCCAGCAACAATTCATTAAAGCCGAGGCTGGACGCCTGGCTGTGGACATGCTGGGCCAGCCAGCTCACCAGGGGTGAGAGATCGCCCGCGGCGAGATGCGCGCCCAGCGCCGGCAGCGCCTTGCGGGCGGCGGCGAAGAGCTGGGCCGCCGCCATCGCGCCCAGCGTGTAGCTGGGGAAATAGCCGATCGCGCCATCATACCAATGGATATCCTGCAGGCAGCCTTGGGCGTCATCGGGCGGGGTGATGCCGAGCAGCGCGTGAAAGCCCTCATTCCAGGCTTCTGGCAGGTCAGCCACCGGGAGGGCGCCGGACAGCAGCGCCTGCTCCAGGCGGAAGCGCAGCAGCACATGCGCCGGATAGGTCAGCTCATCGGCCTCCACGCGGATGAAGCTGCGCGCCACATGGCGCAGCCGGTGCGCCAGCGCGCCCTGGGTGATGGGCTTGTGGAACGCCTTGGCCAGCACGGGGGCGAGATGCGCCAGAAATTCATCAGCCCGCACGGCCTGCATTTCAATGATGAGGGACTGGCTCTCATGCACCGCCATGCCCGCCGCCTGCCCCACCGGCTGGCGGCGCCAGGCGGCGGGGAGGTTTTGCTCATAGAGGCCATGCCCCGTCTCATGCAGTACGCCGGTGATGGCGGAGAGCGGGTCTGATTCGTCATAGCGGGTGGTGATGCGGATATCAGTGGGTGTGCCGCCGCAAAAGGGATGGGCTGAACGGTCCAGCCGGGCGGAGGCGAAATTGAGCCCGGCGGCGGCGCTCAGCCGCGCGCAGAGGGCCTGTTGCAGATCAACCGCGTAGGGGCCGGGCGGCAGGCTTTCATGGCTCCGGCGGTTTTGGATTTCCTCAGCCAGCGGCAGGGCTTTTTGCAGGAAGAGGGTATAGTCGGCGAACAGCGGCGCGACATCGGCGGCGCGGATGCCGCGCTGATACTGGGCCATCAGCGCGTCATAGGGCGAGAGGCCGAGCGCCGCGCCGAGAATTTCGGCTGATTGCCGGGCGAGGTTGAACACCTCCGCCAGCGCCGGGCGGACGGCGGCGAAATCCGACGCCGCGCGGGCGGTGCGCCAGATGGTCTCGCACGCGCTGCCGGCGCGCGCGCTGGCTTCCACCAAGTCTCGCGGCAGGGCGGTGGCGCGGGTGTGGGCCTCGCGCATCAAGGCCAGGTTCTGGGCCGCCCAGGGGTCAGCGGGCGAGGTTGCGGCGGCGAGGTCGTCAGCCAGGGCCGGGGCGGTGAGCAGCTCGTGCGAGAGGCCGGCCAGGGTCGCCATCTGCTCGCCGCGCGCCTGCGCGCCGCCGGGGGGCATCATCGCCGCCGCGTCCCATCCCAGCATGGCGGCGGCCTCATCCAGCGTGGCGATGCGGGCGAATGTGCTTTGCAGCCGGTCGATCGCGGTCATGATTCCAGCAGCCTCTTGCGCGCGAAGAAGAAAAACTCGAACGCCAGCACGCCGGCGAAGCCGAACCAGGTGAGGGCGTATTCATAATGATTGTTAGGCGGCGTGGGCAGATGTTGGGCGGGCTGCGGCGCGGGGCTGCCTGGCGGCGGCAGCGGGCCCATGGCGATGAGCAGCTTGGGGTTGACATCATGCAGCCCCATGCCCGCGGCAATTTTGGCGGTGTTCAGCGTGTAATAGAGCCCCTGCCCCGGACTGTCAGGCGCGGCGAACCAGCCGGGCGTGATGCTGCTGTGCAGATAGCCCGAAACCTGGGTTGGCCCGGCGGGCTCGGGATATGGCGTGGGGGTTTGCTGCGGCACCCAGCCGAGATCGACCAGCACGGTCTGCCCGTTTGGCCGCAGGAAGGGCATGATGATGTCACCCCCGGAGATGGGGCCGGTTGGGCTGTCATGCACGATCTGGCCATAGAGCGCGGCCTTGCCGGGAACCCAGGCGCCGGTGATGAAGACTTTCTCAAACGGCGTGGGATGATCAGGCAGCGGGATCGGCGCCGAGATTTCCGCCTGGTGGATGGCCGCGAGAATGCCCTCCTTCCACTTGAGCCGGTGCAGCTGCCACACGCCGAGCGCGATGAGCAGCCAGAAAGTAATGAAAGCGGAGATGCCGGGGGCGATCAGCCGCTTCCATTTTTTGCGTGGCTCAGCCGGCGACAACGGCGCTGCGGCCCAGGAAGTAGATGCAGACGAAGAGGAAGAGCCACACCACGTCCACGAAGTGCCAGTACCAGGCCGCGGCCTCGAAGCCGAAATGGCGCTTGGGCGTGAACTGGCCCTTCATCGCGCGGAACAGGCAGACGGTGAGGAACACGGTGCCGATGATGACATGCGCGCCGTGAAAGCCGGTGGCGATGAAGAAGGAGGATGCGAAAATGCCGCCATGATAGAAGGGGAACGGCGAGTGCGTGTATTCCCACGCCTGGCCGCAAAGGAACATGAGCCCGAGCATGACGGTGACGGCGAGGCCGCGCACGGTGTTTTTATTATCCCCCTCCAGCAGGCTGTGATGCGCCCAGGTGATGGTGGTGCCGGAGAGCAGCAGCACCATGGTGTTGAAGAGCGGGATGGCGAACGGGTCAATCGTGGTGACACCCTGGGGCGGCCACACCGGCGCGAAGGCGGTGCCCATTTTTTCCGGGTAGAAGAAATAGTTGAAATAGTTCCAGAAGAAGGAGACGAAGAACATCACCTCCGAGGTGATGAACAGCGCCATGCCGTAGCGCAGGCCGATCTGGGTGACGATTTTGTGCAGGCCGGGGGTGCGGGCTTCACGCACCACATCACGCCACCAGAGGAACATGGTGGAGACAACGAAGAGCAGGCCGAGCCCCAGCAGGATGAAATTATGGAAATGCGCGGCGAGGATGATGCCGGCGAACGTGGTCATGGCGGCGATGCCGCCGCAGAGCGGCAGGATGCTCGGCGTGACCAGATGATACGGGTGCGCGACGGTGCCTTTGATCTGGTCTGTCGCCGAATGGGCTGGGCTGCTCATGTTATTACACTCTCTTCGCCAAAAAATTGATTCTTGAAGCTGTATTTCGACCTGGTCCGGGTTTCACCACATTTGCCCGTATTCGTGAAGTTTGACGATGGCAATGGCGTAGATAAGCAGGCTGAAGCCGCCGAGTGCGGCCAGCAGCAGCAGGTTGCGGCCGCGCCGGCGGCGGGTGAATTCGGCCCGCTCCTGCGGCGTCCAGTTGGACTCCCGTATTTCATTGCGGGGCATTTGGTCTGACATGTTAGATAAACCGGTCAACGGCGCAGGCGCCGAACAGAATGAAAAGATACAGGATGGAGAATTTGAAGGCGGCGCGCGCGGGGGCGTTGTTGGTGAGGCTGTGGCCCGCCTGGTCTTGCTGGTCAGTGAGGACGCGCCAGCAATAATAGCAGTAGATAAGGCTGAGGAGCAGCGCCGTGGCGCCGTAGACGAGGCCGCACAGGCCGAACAGGTAGGGCGAGAGCGCGATGGGCAGCAGCACCAGCGCATAGACCATGACATTGAGCCGCGTGTGGCGCGGCCCCTTGGCGACCGGGAGCATGGGCACGCCGGCACGCTCATAGTCACCCGAGGCGAACAGGGCCAGCGACCAGAAGTGCGACGGGGTCCAGAAAAACACGATGGCGAACAGCAGCACGGGCAGCAGCGAGACCTGCCCGGTGGCCGCCGCCCAGCCGATGACCGGGGGAAACGCGCCGGCGGCGCCGCCGATGACGATGTTCTGCGGCGTGCTGCGCTTCAGCCACATGGTGTAGATGAAGACATAATAAAAAATGGAGAGCGCCAGCAGCGCGGCGGCCAGCAGGTTGGTGGCCATGGCCATGAGCAGCACGGAAATGACGGAGAGCACGATGCCGTAGCCCAGCGCGTCACGCGCGGTGATGCGCCCGGCGGGAATGGGGCGCGAGGCGGTGCGGTGCATCACCGCGTCGATGTCGGCGTCGTACCACATGTTGATGGCGCCCGAGGCGCCGGCGGCGAGCGCGATGCACAAAATGGCGGTGAAGCTGAGCACCGGGTTGATGCGCGTGGGCGCCACGATGAGGCCGATGGCCCCGGTGAAGACGACGAGCGACATCACGCGGGGCTTGAGCAGGGAGAACCAGTCAGCCGCGGTGCTGGCGCCCAGCCCGCCGGAGAGGGTGGAGTCACTCATGCGTCAGGGCCTGGGATGCCGGCTTGCGCCGGCATGACGATGAGAGACGCCGGCGCATTAACGGATGACCGGAACGTCTTCAAACGTGTGGTGCGGCGCCGGTGAGGGCACGACCCACTCCAGCGTGGTGGCACCCTCGCCCCAGTAATTGTCCGCCAGGGTCTCCTTGGAGGTGAAGACGGCGTAGAGGACATAAAAGAATACCAGGGTGGAGACGGCGGAGATGATGGAGCCGATTGAGGAGACATAGTTCCAGCCGGCGAAGGCGTCGGCATAGTCCGGGTAGCGGCGCGGCATGCCGGCCAGGCCCAGGAAGTGCATCGGGAAGAAGGTGAGGTTCACGCCGATGAAGAAGGTCCAGAAATGCACCTTGCCCCAGAATTCCGGGTAGGGGTGGCCGGTCATCTTGCCGATCCAGTAATAGAACCCGGCGAACACCGCGAAGGCGGCGCCCATGGAGAGCACATAGTGGAAGTGGGCGATGAGGAAGTAGTCGTTATGGAGTTCCTGGTCGAGGCCGGCATTGGCCAGCACGACGCCGGTGGCGCCGCCGATGACGAAGAGGAAGATGAAGCCGATGGCCCAGAGCATCGGGGTTTTGAACTCGATGGAGCCGCCCCACATGGTGGCGATCCAGGAGAAGA
>JAKBAQ010000184.1 GCA_021808985.1 Pseudomonadota bacterium | reverse complement strand
CCAAGACAGGCTGATTGCCTGCGGCCACCGGATTGTGCATGGCGGCGGCAAATTCGCCGCACCCATCCGCCTCACCGCCGCCATCCTGGCCGAGCTGGACGCGCTGGCGCCGCTGGCGCCGCTGCACCAGCCGCATAATCTGGCCGCCGTGCGCGCGGTGCTGGCCCTGCGCCCCGGCCTGGCGCAGACCGCCAGTTTCGACACCGCCTTCCACCACACCATGCCCGAGGCCGCCACGCGCTTCGCCCTGCCCCGGCGGTTTCATGACGAGGGGGTGCGGCGCTATGGCTTTCATGGTCTTTCATATGAATATATCGCCTCGCGGCTGGCCGTGGTGGCGCCGCGCCTGGCGGGCGGGCGGGTCATCGCCGCGCATCTGGGCAACGGGGCCAGCCTGTGCGCCATGGTGGCGGGGCGCTCGGCCGATACCTCGATGGGCTTCACCGCGCTTGACGGGCTGGTGATGGGCACCCGCACCGGCGCCATGGACCCCGGGGTGCTGCTGTATCTGATGCAGGCGCGCGGCATGGACGCGGCGGCGCTGACCACCCTGCTCTACAAGCAATCCGGCCTGCTCGGCGTCTCCGGCATTTCCGCCGATGTGCGCACCCTGCTCGCCAGCCCGGCGCCGCAGGCGGCGCAGGCGCTGGCACTCTTCGCCGCCAGCGCGGCGCGGCAGATTGCCGGGCTCATCCCCTCGCTCGGCGGGCTGGACGGGCTGGTCTTCACGGCGGGCATCGGCGAGCATGCGGCGGCGGTGCGCGCGGCCATCTGCGCGCGGCTGGGCTGGCTCGGCATCGTGCTCTCGGCCGAGGCCAACGAAGCCGACGCGCCGTGCATCAGCACCGAAGGCAGCCTCGTGGAGGTCCGCGTCATCCCCACCGATGAGGAGGCGATGCTGGCGGCGCATTGCCGCGAGGTGATCGGGGCCTGAGCGCGGCGGCTCAGGCCAGGGTGATGACGCTGATCAGGATCAGGCGCACCAGGTCTGCCTGGCGGCGCGTGCCGGTTTTGGCGTAGATGTTTTTGGAGTAGCTGCGCGCGGTCTCCAGGCTGATGCCGATTTCCGCCGCCGCGTCGGCGATGCTGCGGCCACGGCTGAGGGCGAGGGCGAGACGCGCCTCGTTGCGCGAGAGGCCGAAGAGATCGACGATCTGCTCCACGCGGTGCGTGCTCGTCTGCTCATCGCCGTGGATGTAGATGATCGTCATGGGCGCGCGGGCGCGGTTGGCGGGCATTGAGCGGTCCGCCGCCGTGGTGGAGAGGACCAGCATGTCGATCCAGGGTTCGTCGGAGAGGTGGATCGCCTGCGGACGGGCCTGGGGGTTTTCCTCGAAGCCGCGCAGCGCCTTGCCCAGCGCGCGGTCCGCCTCGGGGGAGGCCAGCATCAGCCGGCCGCGGGCGGTGCGGCGCAGCACCTGGGAGCGTTGCAGCATCCGCTCGGCATTGGCGTCATAATCAATCAGCTGGCCGTCGGCGGCCAGCGACATCCAGCCGAAATTGAGCCGGTGCAGGGCGTGCTGGGCGACCTCGCTGCGGTAGCGCTCGCGCTCAACCGCCACGAAGGCGCGGATGGCGAGGCTGAGATGGCGGGCGAGCGCGCTGAGCAGCGCGCCCTCGGCGGCGCCGAAGGGCCGCGCCCGCCGCGCGACCACCACCCAGGCGGTGCAGCCGCCCGGCTCGGTGACGCGCATGAGCTGCGCGTGCTGGAATTCGCCAAGGGCCGGGATTTCTGGCCGCGCCGGGGGGGTGGCGGCTTCGCGCAGCTCGCGCAGGTCGTACACACGCTCAGGCCGCAGGGCGTGGTAGCGGGGCGGGTCCAGCAGGTAGAGCGTCTCAAAGCGCAGGCCGGCATGCTCGCCCGGCGCGCGGCTGAAGAGCTCCACCAGCTCGTTGAAGGGAGCCTGCGCGCGGCGGATGAGCAGGCTCGCATAATCCGCCTGGGCGCGGCGGCGCAGGCGCTCCAGGAAGGTGGACCATAGCGGCTGCTCGAACTGCCCCTCATGCAGGGCTTCGAGCAGATCCAGTTCGTCGATGCTTCTCATTTCCCGCGATTTCGCCGTTTTACCCCCATATGGGGGTGGAGCTGCGGGGCCGGGGTTATCATGAGTGCGGGGCGAAAGCAACAAATTGGAGGGGCAATTCCATGACCGGCACAGCCGCCACGAACCTGACGCATTTGCAGCGTTTGGAGTCTGAGTCGATACATATCATGCGCGAGGTTGTCGCCGAGGTTGAGAAGCCGGTGATGCTCTACTCGGTTGGCAAGGATTCGGCGGTGATGCTGCATCTGGCGCGCAAGGCGTTCTACCCCAGCCCGCCGCCCTTTCCGCTGCTGCATGTCGATACGACGTGGAAGTTCAAGGCGATGTATGAGCTGCGCGACCGGATGGCGCGCGAGAGCGGCATGGAGCTGCTGGTGTACCACAACCCGGAGGCGGCGGAGCGGGGGATCAACCCGTTCGACCATGGCGGGCTGCACACGGATATGTGGAAGACCGAGGGGCTGAAGCAGGCGCTGGACAAATACGGGTTTGACGCGGCCTTTGGCGGCGCGCGGCGCGATGAGGAGAAATCCCGCGCGAAGGAGCGCATTTTCTCCTTCCGCTCGGCCAACCACCGCTGGGACCCGAAAAACCAGCGGCCCGAGCTGTGGAATTTGTACAACGCCCGCAAGGCCAAGGGCGAGAGCATCCGGGTGTTTCCCATCTCCAACTGGACCGAGCTGGATATCTGGCAATATATCCATCTGGAGAACATCCCGATTGTACCTCTGTATTTCGCGGCAAAGCGGCCTGTGGTGCAGCGCGACGGGCTGACCATCATGGTGGATGACGAGCGCTTCCGCCTGCGCCCGGGCGAGGTGCCGGAGATGAAATCCGTGCGCTTCCGCACGCTGGGCTGCTACCCGCTCACCGGCGCGGTGGAATCCGAGGCGACGACGCTGCCGCAGGTGATCCAGGAAATGCTGCTGACCACGACCTCGGAGCGGCAGGGCCGCGCCATCGACCATGACCAGGCGGCGAGCATGGAAAAGAAGAAGCAGGAGGGGTATTTCTGATGTCCGTTAGCACCACCCAATCATCCTCTTACCAGACCGATGCGCTGATCGCCTCGGATATCGACGCCTATCTGGAGGCGCACCAGCATAAGTCGCTGCTGCGCTTCATCACCTGCGGCTCGGTGGATGACGGCAAGTCCACCCTCATCGGGCGGCTGCTCTATGATTCGAAGATGATCTTCGAGGACCAGCTGGCCGCGCTCGAGGCGGATTCCAAAAAGGTTGGCACGCAGGGGCAGAATATCGATTTCGCGCTGCTGGTCGATGGGCTCGCCGCCGAGCGGGAGCAGGGCATCACCATCGATGTCGCCTACCGCTTCTTCGCCACCGAGAAGCGCAAGTTCATCGTGGCCGACACGCCCGGCCATGAGCAATACACCCGCAACATGGTGACCGGCGCCTCCACCGCCGACCTTGCCGTCATCCTCATCGACGCGCGCAAGGGCGTGCTGACGCAGACGCGCCGCCACTCCTACCTCGCGCATCTCATCGGCATCCGCAACATCGTGCTGGCGGTGAACAAGATGGACCTGATCGGCTACGACCAGGCGAAGTATGAGGCCATCGTCGCGGAGTATGCGCAGTTCGCCAAGAGCATCGGCATCAAGGCGTTCACGCCGATGCCGATCTCCGGCTTCATGGGCGACAATATCACCACCAAATCAGAGAACACGCCGTGGTATGAGGGGATTCCGCTGATCCAGCATCTGGAGACGGTGGCGCTGGATGTGACGGCGGACCAGCAGAAGCCGTTCCGCATGCCGGTGCAGTGGGTCAACCGCCCGAATTTGGACTTCCGCGGCTTTTCCGGGCTGATCGCCAGCGGCACGGTGCGGCCGGGCGAGACCATCCGCGTGCTGCCCTCGGGGAAGACCTCGACGATCAGCCGCATCGTCACCATTGGCGGCGATCTGGAGCAGGCGGTGGCCGGGCAGTCGGTCACGTTGTGCTTCGCCGATGAGATCGACTGCTCGCGTGGCGATGTCATCTGCATTGCCGATGCGCCGGCGGAGGTAGCCGACCAGTTTGAGGCCGTGATGGTGTGGATGGCCGATGAGGCGCTGATCCCAGGCCGCCCCTATTGGCTGAAGCTGGGCACCCAGACGGTGACCGCCACCGTGCAGGCGCCGAAATACCAGGTGAACGTGAACACCATGGAGCATATGGCGGCGAAGACGCTGGAGCTGAACGCCATCGGCGTGACCAACATCGCGACTGACCGGCCAATCCCCTTCGAGCCGTATGAGGCCAACCGCGCGCTGGGCGGGTTCATCATCATCGATAAAATCACCAACGCCACGGTGGCGGCGGGGATGCTGCACTTCGCGCTGCGGCGCTCGCAGAACGTGCACTGGCAGGCGCTGGATATTTCCCGCGAGACGCACGCGGGCCTGAAGAACCAGAAACCGGCGGTGCTGTGGTTCACCGGGCTTTCGGGGGCCGGCAAATCCACCATCGCCAATCTGGTGGAGAAGAAGCTGGTGCGGATGAACCGGCACACCTTCCTGCTGGATGGCGACAATGTGCGCCACGGGCTGAACAAGGATCTCGGCTTCACCCAGGCGGACCGGATCGAGAATATCCGCCGCGTGGGCGAGGTGGCGAAGCTGATGACGGATGCGGGGCTGATCGTGCTCACCGCGTTCATCTCGCCGTTCCGCTCGGAGCGCGAGATGGTGCGGCAGATGATGGCGGGCGGCGAGTTCATCGAAATCCATATCGACACGCCGCTGGCCGACGCCGAGGCGCGCGACGTGAAGGGGCTGTACAAGAAAGCCCGCAGCGGGGCGCTGAAGAACTTCACCGGCATCGACAGCCCCTATGAGCCGCCGCAGGCGCCGGAGATTCATATCGACACCACGAAGCTGACGCCCGAGCAGGCGGCGGATATCATCATCGAGAGGTTAATTCCATGAACGATACGGAACTGGCCCGGCATCTGGCCGACACGGCGGGGAAATTGCTGTTAACCTTGCAGCAATCCGGCCTGTTCGGGGAAAAGGCGCTGGGCAAGGCGGGAGACCGCGTGGCCAATGCCTTCATCATGGAGGCGCTGAAGACCCAGCGGCCGGATGATGCGATCCTCTCCGAAGAGGAGAAGGACAATGCGGCGCGGCTGAGCGCCAAGCGGGTCTGGATCGTGGATCCGCTGGACGGCACGCGCGAATATGGCGAGGCGCGCACGGATTGGGCCGTGCATATCGCCCTGGCGGTTGAGGGCGCGCCGGCGGTGGGCGCGGTGGCGCTGCCGGGGCTGGGGCTTACCCTCACCTCGGAGGCCGGGCATGTGGTGCCGCCCGCGGGCAAGACGCCGCGCATGCTGGTGAGCCGCACCCGCCCGGCGGCGGAGGCGGTGGCCGTGGCGCAGGCCCTGGGTGCGGAACTGGTGCCGATGGGCTCGGCGGGTGCGAAGGCCATGGCGGTGCTGCGCGGGGAGGCGGATATCTATCTGCATTCCGGCGGGCAGTATGAGTGGGATAATTGCGCTCCCGCCGCCGTGGCGCTGGCCGCCGGGCTGCATGTGAGCCGGATCGACGGCTCGCCGCTGGTTTACAATAAC